>JAUXGY010000272.1 GCA_030621805.1 Kiritimatiellales bacterium
GGCGATGCCATGGCATATGCTCGGGTAGAAAAGGCTCCTGCCGCCATGTGCAGGAAGGTGGCAGAAGCTGAGGATGGACAGTAGGAAAGGGGCCGTGTCATATGGGATTGGGGCTGGCAAATGAGACTAACTACAGGCACAATTCCTGCCGTTTCAGTCGAGGTGGAATTTGAGAAGAGATGTCGTCAATATTGATGCCGGAGGCAAACCGCTGATGTTCCATCACCGGCTTGCGGGGAATGTGCTGGCGATCATGGCGGTCGATGCTTTCGCGATGTCGGTTTCGTTGTGTGTTGCCAACTACCTATTGCTACTGATCAACGACATTCCGTTTTCCATCCGTAACGGATTTTTGATTGTTCCGGCGTGGACCGTGGGTTCCACCATTGCCCGGTTGCTTCCGGGCTGGGGAATCGGATCGGTGGAGGAGCTTCGGCGGATTCAGGGAGCCTTACTTGTGCTCTTCTCATTTACATTGGTGATCTCCTATTTCTCCAGGATAAACGTGGCAACCAGCCGTATCGTCTTTCTATTCACCTATCTTTTTAGCGCGGGTTTAATTCCGCTTGGCCGGGTCATGATGCGCGGGGTCATTATCCGCATGGGGCGCTGGGGAGTGCCGGTCTCGATTTATGGCGATATTCGTTCCGTGAAAATCGTAGAGAGAGCTTTATGGGCGGAAGGGGGGCTGGGTTATATCCCGGCTGCCATCTTTACCGATGATGCTCCGCAGGGATCCATCGTGAATGGGGTTTCCGTTTTGGGACATCTACGCAACACGACCTATCGCACTCCGGTGGCCATTGTGGCATTGGCCAATGCTTCGCGCCATAAATTGGTGGATACTCTGGAGGGGCCGTTGGAAACCTATCGTCGAGTCCTCATTATTCCGGATCTAATGGAAGCCCCCTCGCTGTGGGTGGTGCCTCGCGATTTGCAGGGGATTCTTGGGCTGGAAATCACTAAAAACTTGCTCAATCCCTTCGCTCGCATTTTAAAGCGTCTGACCGACCTGGCCTTGGTGGTTTTCACATCGCCACTCTGGATGCCGTTGATGCTCCTTCTTTATGTTCTCATCTGGCTCGAAGACCGCAGCAATCCCATGTTTTTGCAACCTCGGGTTGGCGAGGGGGGTGGCACCTTCCGCACCGTTAAGTTCCGCACCATGGTTCCCGATGCCGAACGGGTGCTGCAAAAGGCGTTGAAGAAGGATCCAATACTCCGCAAAGAGTGGGAAGCCCACTACAAGCTGAAGAAGGATCCCCGCATCACCAAGGTCGGCAACCTGCTTCGAAGAACCTCCCTCGATGAAATTCCCCAGCTACTCAATGTGCTTCGCGGCTCCATGTCGCTGGTGGGGCCACGCCCGCTACCCGCCTATCATTTCCAAGAGCTACCCGCGCGGGTGCGGTTTCTTCGCAACAAGGTGCAACCTGGGATTACCGGTCTGTGGCAGGTGTCGGGTCGCAGTGAGGCGGGTACCGCAGGTATGGAAAAGTGGGATCCCTATTATGTGCGCAACTGGTCGGTCTGGCTGGATATCGTGATTCTCTTTCGAACCGTTAAGACGGTGGTTTTTGCTAAAGGGGCCTATTAGTAACTTACTTTCAAAATTCGATCATTTGTGTTAAAAATTGGTTCCGTTTGCGCCGGGTTGGGTGTAGGCCGTTAGAGTTTAATCTTCGGACAAGTTATGCAATTAAAAGATAGATTAGAAGAGGGGATCCCTCAGAATGAGGCGGGACGCCGTTTTCCCTTTGCGGGAATGCTAGTGGCGGTCGCCTTTGTTGCCATTCTGTTCTATGGGGTGGTGGGAGAGGATAAATTTTTGCTGACCGCTCCGTTGGTGATTCTCGGCTATGGGGGTCTCGCAGTGTGGATGTTGCTGGGCACTTTTTCCAAACGCTCCCCTTCTGTCGCACCACCGGGGTTCTTCCTTTTTCTGTTGTTCATTATCTATGGCGTCGCGATGAGCGTGGCGACCCCTATTCCCTACGAAGCGAAGCTCCGGATGCTGGAGATTGGATTGTGCATCGGAGCCTATTATCTGTGGGCAAACTCTCTGGCCTTGTTCCGTCGGAGCCGAACCGTGTTGGGTTGGGTTTTGCTGTTTGCACTGTTGGGCTGCTTCTATGGGTTGGTAAACCATTTCAAACAGCCTGAAATGGTGCTTTGGGTTGAGCGCTATGCCCCGTATGTAGGCCGTTTGGCGTCGACCTATATTTGCCCGAACCACTTTGCCCACCTGTTGCAGATGCTACTGCCCTTCTGCCTGGTGCTTACTCTGATTCCCAAGGCCGGTCTCTTTCTCCGCATGCTATCGGGGTATAGTTTCCTCATGTTTCTCCCGGCGCTTTTTTTGACCGAATCACGCGCGGGCTGGCTGGGCAGTATTGCTGCGGTCGGAGTGACGGTCTGCCTGCTTGCCCTGCGACGAAGCAAAAAGCTTTTTATTCTTTTGGTGGTCTTGGTGCCTTTGTGTTCAACCCTTCTGTTGCTGGGCGGTTGGCATTATTCCGAAACGTTCCAGCGGCGCATGCAGCCGGTCGTTACCTTTCTCGACGGGCAGGCCGAGAGCGGGGTGGGGAGCGAAGCACGCGATTTCCGTCCGCAGACCTGGATGGATACGATGGATATGATCAAGGAGAAACCGGCGACGGGTTTTGGCCCTGCAAGTTATCGCTATGCTTTTCCCGAACACCGTCAGCGGTGCAAGGCGGTCCGGGTTGTGACGGGACATCCGCACAATGAATATCTTGAAGTGGCCTCTGAATATGGCCTCGTTGGCTTGGGTCTGCTTTCGCTGGCCTGGTGCTATGGACTGATTCGTTTGTTGGTCTTCTCCCTGAAAACCTCAAACCAGCACCATGCCTTTATGGCGATGGCCTTTCTGGGGACGGCGGCGGGAACCCTGCTGCACTCCTTCTTCGATTTCCAGATGCACGTTTTCCAGAATGCATTGGTCTTTGGTCTGCTGGCCGCCATTGCGGCGGGGCCGATCTGCGGTCGGCGGCAAGAGGCGCTCCTGAAGCCGGACGTGGCCCGCTGGAAAAGGATGCTGTCGCAGGGGGGCAGGGCGGCCTTGGCCTGCATCGTGGGGATCGGGTTGCTTTTCTCGTTGCAGGGGTTTTCTTCGGCGTTTTTCCGCTCTGTGGCGGATCGGTTGGCCGAGGCGGAGAACCTCGAAAAGGCGAAACACTACTATCAGTGGGCCATTAAAACTGACCGATCGAACTGGCGTGCTTATAAGGGACTTGGGCTTGTTCATTACCTGGACCGCTACTATTCACTGGATCGGGCCGAAAAAAGTAGCATGGCCGAGGTTGAAAGGAATGTGTTGGAAACGGGCTACCGCTATAACCCCAAGGATGCCGCTCTCGTGGTTCAACTGGGTCGTGCCGAAATATTTACGGGCAACGTGGAGGCCGGAATTGACTTGTTGCGTCAATCGACCGAACTGCGGCCGTTTAACGATAATTATTGGTGGATGCTCGGGGTGGCGCAGCGCAAAGCCGGGCGCTACGAAGAGGCGTTGG
>JAUXGY010000418.1 GCA_030621805.1 Kiritimatiellales bacterium
GTTCGGGAAGTTGAGACGAATGAACCGGTATTCGCCGCCCTCGATGGCCGCAACGACCGCGTCGGTGATTTCGCCGGCCTTCATGCGCGGTGCATTCTCGAATGGACAAACGTCCGACGGCACTTCCTGCCACGTTTCCGTCGCGAACTTGCCGGAGTTGTTACCGTTGAAAAAGTAAGTTACGTGGCCAAACTTCTGTGTTTCGGAAATGGCAAATTGCTTCACGCCCGCGTTCGAGAGGTATTCGCTCATCGTGCGGTCGATCGCCGGCGGCGTAACCAGATATTTTTCAGGAACGCCGAGGTCGCCATCATACTGCATCATGCCCGCATAGAGCACATCCGGCTTCGGGCCGCGGTTAAATTCGGTCAGCTCGTCGGCCTCGAACGCCTTGGTAAGCTCCAGCGAACGATCGCCTCGGAAATTAAAGAAGATGACGCTGTCGCCATCAACGATGGGACCAACGGCTGCACCATCGCGCTCGATCACAAACGCCGGCAGATCCTGATCGAGAATACCGGGCTTCTCGGTACGGAAGGTTTCGACCGCCTCGCGCATGGTGGCGAACGTGCGGCCCTCGGCCTTTACGTGCGCTGCCCAGCCGCGCTCCACCATGCTCCAGTCGGCGTTGTAGCGGTCCATCGTAATGTTCATGCGCCCGCCGCCCGACGCCACGCAATAGTCGACGGTTTCGTCGGCATTGATCCCTTCAAGAAAGCGGTCGAAGCGCTCGACATATTCGAGCACCGAGGTCGGCGGCACATCGCGGCCATCGATCAGCGGGTGGATGCGCGCCTTCTTAACGCCCTCCGCCTTCGCGCGGTTGAGCATGGCTTCGAGGTGGTTAATATTCGAGTGGACGTTGCCATCCGAAAACAGACCGATAAAGTGCAGGGAGGAATCCTTTTCGTTCACGCTTGTGACCAGCTCGCTCCATACCTCGCCCTCGAACATCGATTCGCTGGCGATGGCGGCACCGACCAGCGCCGCACCTTGTTCGAACACGCGCCCGCAACCAATCGCGTTGTGGCCGACTTCCGAGTTGCCCATGTCACCATCGTCCGGCAAGCCGACAGCGATCCCGTGCGCCTTGACTTCGGTGTAGATGGCATTCTCGCGGAGCCAATCTAGGTTCGGGGTGTTCGCGATCCTCACATAGTCGCTTTGCGGGTTTTTACCGATCCCGACCCCATCCATAATCACCAGCACCACCGGCCCCTCGGGACCGCCAAAAACATTGCTTTTTCTCAATTCGTCCATGATATTTCTCCCAAGAAGATTGTAATTATTCCAAAAACAACGGCAAATATGCCCTGCTCCATCGGTGCGGGCAATGAAATAAACCGGATTGAACCTCAGGAAAGATATGAACCAGCCGATACTCATGACCGCCCTGCTGCTTGCGGCGGGCACAACCTTTGGCGGCGACTGGATGCAGTGGCGCGGACCAGAACTCAATGGAACCTGCGAGGCGGATAACCTGCCGGTGTCATGGTCGGTCGAAAATAAAAAGAACGTGGCCTGGACGTGTGATCTAGCCGGGACGGGAAGCTCCACCCCGATTCTCGTCAGCAACCACATCTTCCTCACCGCCAGCACACCCGAATACGAGCTCTACGCCATCGCCATCGACCGGAAGACCGGGGCGACTGAATGGAGGAAAAAACTGGGAATGGGACGGCAAGCCGGGCGAGGAAACAACATGGCCAGCCCATCGGCGGTGAGCAACGGTGAACAGGTCTATTTTCTCTTTGGCCAAGGCACACTTGCGGCGATGTCGCTCGATGGAAATCTTCTTTGGAAGCGCGAACTGGAGAAAGACCATGGCATGTTATCACAAAAATTCGGTTTCAGCTCTAGTCCGCTACTGCACGGCGACACCCTCTACATCCCCCTGCTCTATCTGCCGAAGGGTGCCCAACAAGCCCCGCACCCCGGAACCACTCTGCTGGCGATCAATGCCCAGACCGGGGCAACGCGCTGGTCGGTCGAACGTCCGTCGCCCGCCATCAAGGAGTCGCTCGATTCTTACATTACGCCCATCGTATGGAAGGGTAACATTATCTTGACCGGCGGCGATTTAGTAACCCACCACGATCCAAAAACCGGACGGGAGCACTGGCGATTCGACTTTGCCGAGGGCAAGCGCAAAAGTATCTGGCGAATCATTGCCTCTCCGGTTGAGGCAGGCGAGCTAGTGGTGACCCCCTACCCCCGCGGACGAACACTCGTTGC
>JAUXGY010000300.1 GCA_030621805.1 Kiritimatiellales bacterium
TATCTCCGTAAGAGCCATTTAAAGCATACGGCGGTTCCGCTATAAAATCGATTCCAGCCACACCGTGGTGTCAAATCGACTGCTGGTCGAAGGCAAAGGTTGTGTCCAGATTCTTTCGCACATCTAAATATAGGGGCACCTCTTCATGATATCGACCCGCGTGAATCGGGTTGCCTGTTCGCCCGGAAAAGACCGGATAACGGGGGCTCGTCTTAGCCGCGACCGGTAAGCAATGGCCAATTCCGATCCTTCTCGCTTACCACCAGAGGTTCGACCGGCCATTCAATCCCTAGGGAAGGATCATCATAGCGCAAGCCGTGTTCGTATTCGGGCGTATAGAATTCACCGACTAGGTAATAGGTCTGCGTGTCCGGCTTCAATGTCAAAAATCCATGGGCAAAATTTTCGGGAACAAAGAGCATCCGCTTGTTTTCCGGCGTGAGTTCGACTCCATAATGCCGTAAATAGGTCGGCGATTCCGGACGCATATCCACGATCACGTCGTGCATCGCACCGCGCACACATTGCATAAGTTTGGTCTCGGCAGCAGGATTGATCTGGTAGTGCATGCCGCGCAGGGTGCCGACATCGCGGCTGAAAGAGGTGTTGCACTGGGCGATCTGGGCAGGGATGCCATGCGCCTCGAATTCCTTTTGGCAAAACGCGCGCGCGAAATAGCCACGGTCGTCGCCACGTGCGTCCAGTGTGATCAGCCACGCATCTTTGAGGGGGGTTGGTTCGAATATCATCAGTCTCTCCTTCTCGTGAGATGCTATTGCCAAACCTTCCATGGCGACTTGCCGGACACCCACATCTCGTCCAGCACCCGCTTGTCGTGGAGAGTATCCATGGGATGCCAAAACCCCGCATGGCGATAAGCCCCGAGCTGCCCGGCCTCGGACAGGCTCTGCATGGGAGCCCGTTCCCATGAATCGAGATCGGAATGAACATAGTCGATGGCGGCGGGTTCGAGCACGAAGAAGCCACCGTTGATCCACGCACCGTCGCCTTCGGGCTTTTCGTAGAAACTGCGAACCTTCTTGTCGTCCGGCTTCAGACTGAACGCGCCAAAGCGGCCGGGCGGCTTAATCGCCGCCATGGTGGCGAGCAGCCCTTCGCGCTTGTGGTAGGCTATCTCGTCGGTGATATCTATATCCGAGACACCGTCGCCGTAGGTCATGCAGAAGGTTTCGTTATCCAGATAGTCGCGCACCCGCCGCACCCGCCCGCCGGTGAGGCTGTCGATGCCGGTGTCGACGCACGTAACCCGCCACGGCTCCACCCGGGAAGAGTGAACCTCAAGTGTGTTTTTCTTGAGGTCGAACGTTACATCGGAGGAGGCAAGGAAGAGCTTCGAGAAATATTCCTTGATGACCTCTCCCTTGTAACCACACGCAACGATAAAATCGGTGACACCATGGTGGGCATAGATTTTCATAATGTGCCAAAGAATCGGCTGCGGGCCGATTTCCACCATGGGCTTCGGTCGTACGGCGCTTTCTTCGCTGATGCGGGTGCCAAATCCCCCCGCGAGTATGACTGCCTTCATATTTAGTCCTCCCTTCAAAAATCGACTACCTCATCTTTTCTACCTCATCCACCATATAGCTGGTAAACGGGATCGAGCACGTCCAGCCCGGCGAAACGGAGTTGAGAACGTGGAACGATTTCCCGTCGCCCTCGAACACAAAATCCATCTCTAGGCTTTTTCTTTCGAGATTGAGCAGTTGGGCGCGGATGCCCGATGGCCCCCAATGATCCAGAGTCGGCAGATCCAGACCCGTTGCGAGCGACTGCGACAGCCCGACCAGATGGGCGCGATTGTATTTGCGCAGTTCCTTACGGGCCAGTCGACGAAAATCGAAATCGGCTTTCAGCATTAACTGGGATCCCCGCCCCACCGTTTCCACAAGCTCGCCGAAGCTAAAGTTTTCAACCCCTTTATACTGCTCGCGCCAAAATGCCGGAATTGCTGTTGGGCCAATCTTATGGTGCCCGTCTACCGTGACGGTGACATGCACACCGAGGAATGGATTTTGGAGATTCGGTACCGGATATATGTTGGTCTTGAAACTGCCGACCGGTTCGTTGGACTTCAAGTAGAGCCCCTTGAAGGGAAGGATGGCATACTTGAGCCCGAATCCGAAGGCATGGCCGATGCGGTCGGCGTAGAGCCCGGCGGCGTTGATCACATAGCCTGCATCAAACTCCAGCGTCTTTGTCCATACGCGGTTACCCTTGCACTTTACGAACGGTTCGGAACATTTGATCTCGATCCCCTGATCGGTTGCCTCTTTGCGGAATGCCTCCATGACGGGAACCGGGTTGGCGGTCGCCGTATTCGGGCTCCAAAGCGCGTGCCGACAAGTCTTCACGCGAGGCTCGATCTCCTTGGCTTCCGCTTCTGTGATTTTATACAGTTCGACCCCGTTCGCCTGCCCACGTGCAAGCAGCTCGTCGAGCGTCGGCAGTTCCGACTCGTTTTTGGCAACCACCAGCTTGCCACATTCGTTCAGCGGAATTTTCCGTTCGCGAATGTAGTTCTTCATCGCAATGTTTCCGTCGCGTGTGAAACGCGCCTTGAGCGAGTTGGCCGTGTAGTAGAATCCCGAGTGAAGCACCCCGCTGTTGCGGCCGCTACCATGCAGGCCTAGTTCCGGCTCCTTGTCCACCACACAAATCGAAGCCGCCGGGTTCCGCCGCTTCAAGTGCAGCGCCATATTCACCCCAATGATGCCGCCGCCAATGACCAGATAATCGACCGTCTTCATTTTAGAGCCCCAGCATTTCGGGGTGGAGGCCGCGCCCGGCGAGATCTTTTTGGATCTCGTCCATATAGACCGAGTTCATAACGATGACGACATCGGGCTTGTATTCTTCAAGGAAGTCAGGAGCAACATACTGCTTACCAATGCCGGGAATATAGTTTCCCTGCATGTGGGGGTTGATATCGCAGACATGCGCAATGGCATCGAGGTCGGCAAACTGAGTCAGGAAGCCGACGGACTTGGATCCCCCGCCCCATACCACCACCTTCTTGCCCGCGGCCTTGAATCCGGACAGACGCTTACGCCACTCCCCAAGCTGGATATTGATCTGCTCAACGAAGAAACGGGTCTTTTCCTTGAGTTCCTCGACGGACTCTTCCAAAGGATGGATTCTCTCGGAAATTCCGTCAACAGGTTTGGCCTCAATGAACAAATACTGCTTGTCGTACTCTAGATA
>JAUXGY010000445.1 GCA_030621805.1 Kiritimatiellales bacterium
CGGCCGGGCCGCATCCTGAGAACGCGCTTCATTTCCAGCCCCAATAATAAACTGCTGAGTTCGTGGCTTTTCATGCCGACGTTGCGCGCGAGCGAATCGATATCGAGTGGCTCCTTCCACAACGCCTCGACCACCTTCGACTCCTCCGCCGAAAGCGGAACATCGGGCCGCGCAGCCACCTCGTCTTGCGGTGCTTCCCGCTCCTCGGGTGGAATCAAAAACTCGTACTCCTCTAAAATATCGTCGAGGCGCTCCACCAACTTTGCGCCATTCTTGATTAGCATGTGCGGACCACGCGCACCGGGAGTGTCGATCCGTCCCGGCAGCGCAAACACCGTGCGCCCCTGCTCCATCGCCGCCTCGGCGGAATGCATCGATCCACCCTTAATGGCCGACTCGATCACCAACACGCCCATGCTCATGCCGCTGATGATGCGGTTGCGATATGGAAACGTCATGCGATCGGCCTTGCGCCCCATTGGGTATTCGCTCACCACCGCACCACTCTTGGAAATCTTTTGAGCCAGCTCCGCATTTTCCGGCGGGTAGAGGCAATCAAGCGCACCGCCCAAAACCGCAATGGTTCGTCCGCCGCCCTTGAGCGCACCGCTGTGCGCCGCCGTATCCGTTCCGCGCGCCAGCCCGCTCATCACCGTGAAACCGGTTTGCCCCAGCTGATAGGCCAGACGGTCAGCGGCGGTTAAGCCATAGTGCGACGTTGAGCGCGACCCCACGATGCCAATTGCCTTGCTATCCCCGGGAAGAATTCGCCCTTGGACATACAGCGCCAGCGGCGGATCATGGATCGTCTTCAACGCGTCCGGATACTCGTCGTCCTCGGGCGTGACTATGCGTGCACCGACATCGGCGGCCTTTTCAATTTCCTCTTCAAAATCGATGCTGTCGCGCTGGGTGATAATCTTGAGCGCCAGCTTTTCGCCGACGCCACGTGCTTCCATCAGCGCTTCGCGGTCGGCTTCGAGAATCGCCTTGGGCGAACCAAGGCAATCGACCAAACGCCGAACGCTCACCGGCCCCAGCCCCTCGATCATATTCAAAACAATATATGCGTCTCGCTGTTCCATTTTATTAAAGGTAACCACGGAATACACAGAATACACGGAAACCCAATGTTCCATGTATTCTGTGTATTCCGTAGTTTATAAATTATTCCAAATACGGTCCATGGTTTCTTCAGGGATTTCGTTGCCGAGGGTGGATGTTCCAAGGGTTGGGGCGAGCACGAATTTAGGCATGCCTCCGACCGTTTTCTTGTCGACCGCCAGCGCGGCGCGGAGATCCGACCAATTATATTTTGGAGCCTTCACCGGCAGCTCCAATGCTTTGAAGATTTTTTCGATGCGATCACAGTCGGCTTGCGAAAGGGCGGCTAGCTCGACGGAAGCACGGGCGGCGAAGACGGAGCCAATGGAAACGCCTTCGCCGTGGACCACCTCGCCATAGCCTGCCACCTTTTCGACGGCGTGGCCGACGGTGTGGCCAAAGTTTAAAATGGCTCGAAGCCCGCCCTCGCGCTCATCCTGCGCAACGACATCGGCCTTAATTTCGCAGCAGCGCCCAACCACCTTGGCGAGCAGTTCAACGTTTTCAATATCTAGGAGGTCGGAAATGTTTTCTTCCAGCCTCCGGAAAAACGGTGCGTCATAAATGATTCCGTATTTCACGACCTCGGCCAGTCCGGCGCGGTATTCACGGTCGGGTAGCGTTCCCAGGGTTTGAAGATCGGCCAGCACCAGCCGAGGCTGATAGAATGCGCCGACAAGGTTTTTGCCTTCGGGCAGATTGATCCCGGTTTTTCCGCCAACGGAGCTGTCGACCATCGCCAGCAGCGAGGTCGGCACCTGCACGAACGGAATGCCGCGCAGATAGGTGGCGGCCACATAGCCTGCCAGATCGCCAGTCACGCCGCCGCCGAGGGCGACGATGAACGAATGGCGGTCAAG
>JAUXGY010000465.1 GCA_030621805.1 Kiritimatiellales bacterium
GGATTCCCGCGTTCCGGCGCAGGCGTCTAAGTCGGGTTTCTGGAAACATGAGGTGCTCCTTGGTTCTTTCGAGGAAGGGAAGATACCCACTAAACAGGGGCTAATCAAAGCCTGTTGCCCTTTTTTTCAAAACACAGATTGACAGTTAGCTAAGCAGCTAAGTATAAGGTCGGCATGAACAAGATACTCGAACAGTTCAAAGCCTTATCCGATCGAAACCGCCTGCGTGTGATGGCGGCCTTGTTTCATATTGACGAACTGTGCGCTTGCCAAGTCGTCGAGTTGTTGGCGGTGACGGGTGCAACGGCATCGCGTCACATGGGCTTGCTGGTACGAGCAGGACTTGTGGAGAGCCGCAAGGAGGGTCGATGGGTTTACTATCGGCTCGCTGCGTCGCTCAATATTCAGCTGGTTCAATGGCTTGAGGCTGAACTTAAAAATACGGATGAACTAGAAGCGGATCGGGCGTTGCTGATGGAGATCGTCTCTTGCGATCCGGAAGAGCTCTGCCGGAAACAACGCGGTGTTGAATGCTGCCCAAACCCATAGGGAAAGAGAATGAGTCGTAATGAAAACCAAGAGTCCGGTATTAGCTTCTTCGAGAAATACCTCACGGTGTGGGTTGCCCTTTGTATGATGGTGGGCATCCTGATCGGGAAATATCTACCCGCCGTTCCGACCTTCCTCGGAAAACTTGAAGTGGCGCAGGTTTCGATTCCTGTGGCCATTCTTATTTGGGTCATGATTTATCCCATGATGCTGAAGGTTGATTTTAAGAGCGTGAAGCATGTGGGAGAAAACCCAAAAGGACTTTTCATTACCTGGATCACCAATTGGTTCATCAAGCCGTTCACCATGTTCGGTATCGCGTGGTTATTCTTTTATGTCATTTTCAAAAAGTTGATTCCGCCGGAACTGGCGAAGGACTATCTCGCCGGTGCAGTGCTCCTCGGCGCTGCGCCTTGTACGGCCATGGTTTTTGTCTGGAGCCATCTGACTCAGGGCAATCCCGCCTACACCGTTATTCAAGTGGCCACGAACGACCTCATTATTTTGGTGGCCTTCGTGCCCATCGTTAAGTTCCTGCTCGGTATAGGCGATGTCTTTGTTCCATGGGATACGCTTTTTCTGTCGGTAGTTCTTTTTGTTGTCGTTCCACTGGTCGGGGGCATGTTGACCCGCGGTCATATGCTTAAGACTAAAGGGCTGGACTACTTTGAAAATACCTTCCTTCCAAAGTTTGGAAATCTTACCGTGATTGGACTGCTCTTGACACTGGTCATCATTTTTTCCTTCCAAGGCAATGTGATCCTTAGCAACCCATTGCACATCGGTCTGATTGCCGTGCCGCTGATTATCCAGACTATATTCATTTTCTTCATTGCCTATCTTGCGGCCAAGGCATTTAAACTTCCGCATAATATTGCAGCCCCTGCGGGAATGATCGGTGCCTCCAACTTTTTTGAACTGGCCGTTGCCGTTGCCATTGCCCTTTTTGGAACCACCTCGCCGGTTGCCCTCGTCACGATCGTTGGTGTTTTGGTGGAGGTTCCGATTATGTTGGCGCTGGTTAGTTTTGCCAACCGCACCGCGGGTTGGTTTACGAACAAATAGTACACGAGGAAAACATGAGCGATAAAATCAAACTACTGTATCTCTGCACCGGAAACTCCTGCCGAAGCCAGATGGCCGAGGGCTGGACCCGTGCGCTGAAGAGCGATGCAATTGAGGCCTATTCCGCTGGGATTGAAACCCACGGGCTTAATCCTAACGCGGTCAAAGTCATGG
>JAUXGY010000327.1 GCA_030621805.1 Kiritimatiellales bacterium
TCTACGAATGGGACTATGCCGCACGGGGCGGATTGTGCGGAAGACGCTTCCCGTGGGGCGATACCATTTCGCACAGTCAGGCAAACTATTTTGGAGCAAGCGAAACCTACAGCTATGACTATAGCAATGGCTACCACTCCTCATATACTGCTGGTGGCATCCCGTACACCAGTCCTGCTGGGAGTTTTCCTGCGAATGGCTTTGGACTATACGACATGGCGACCAACGTAGGGGAATGGTGCTGGGAATTGTCGGAAGCGACCCGATACATTCGAGGAGGGGCTTGGAATAATTATGCGACTTCAGCACGATGTGGCTCGATGTTCTTGCTTACTCCGGTTGAAACGAGAGACTTCCTCGGCTTCCGCACGGTCTGTCGCTAAAGGTTTTTAGCCCTTCGTGTCAGAGGTTAATTCCGGTAGCGATTGACGATCGGCATGCGGCGGTCGCGGTCGAAGGAGCGCGGGGTAATCTTGACGCCGGGGGGCGACTGCCGCCGCTTGTATTCGGTAAGCTCTACGGCATGCACCACGCGGCGGACCAGGGCTTCCTCGTAGCCCTTGGCGATCAGTCCCGCAATGCCCATATCGTTTTCCACGTAGTCTTCAAGGATCGGGTCGAGGATTTCGTAGGGAGGGAGCGAGTCGGTATCCTTTTGATCGGGGCGCAGCTCGGCCGAGGGCGGTCGCTCGATGATACTGGGCGGAATCACCAATTCTTGTTCGTTGCGCCAGCGGCAGAGATCGAACACGAGGGTTTTCGGAACATCCTTAATCACGGCGAAGCCGCCGGCCATATCGCCGTAGAGCGTGCAGTAGCCCATCGCCATTTCGCTCTTGTTTCCGGTAGTGAGCACGAGCCAACCATATTCGTTGGAGAGTGCCATAATCAGATTGCCGCGGATGCGTGCCTGTAGGTTTTCTTCGGCGAGTCCTACTTCTTTGTCCGCGCCCCAAATAGGGGAGAGCTCGGATTCAAATTCATCGTAGAGACCCTTGATCGGAATGGTATGAAATTCAACATCGAGAAGCTTTGCCATTTCGCCCGCATCGCCGAGGGTCTCGGATGAGGAATATTGCGAGGGCATGGTGACGGCGGCGACGCGTTCCTTTCCGAGCGCATCAACGGCAAGTGCCAACACGATGGCAGAGTCGATTCCACCGCTAAGTGCAACCACCACACGCTTGAAGCCAATTTTATCGACGTAGTCTCGCAGGCCGAGCTTCAGTGCTTCGTAGGTTTCTTCGAGATCGCCCAGCGGGACTTCTTTGCGCGGGTGGGCAGGCTGGAAAGCCTGCCCCACATGTGGAGCAGGCTTTCCAGCCTGCTCAACCGCGAAGTAGAGGATGTCTTCATGGAACTGCTTGGCGCGAGCGCGGCGGGTGCCATCGGGTGCGAAGACCATGCTGGCCCCATCGAAAACAAGTTCGTCCTGCCCTCCGACGAGGTTGCAGTAGAGCAGGGGAACGCCAAGTTTTTGCGCGGTCTGCGCCAGCACGTCGATACGGTCGTTGAGCTTGTTTCGGTAGTAGGGTGAGGCGGAGAGGTTGATCAGAAGATCAATATCCTTGTCTTCGAGTGACGCCACCGCAGTGCCGTTCGGAGCCCACGAATCCTCGCAGATGTGGAGGGCGGCGGTCAGTCCGTCGATGTCAAAAACGAAGGGTTTAGTTCCGGCCTCGAAGAGGCGCATTTCGTCGAATACGCCATAGTTTGGCAACAGCATCTTGTGGTATTCGCCGATGGTTTTCGAATCGTGGAAGACCAGCGCCGCATTGTATTTCTTTCCCTCCCGTGAAACAGGTGCGCCCACCACGACCGTAGCTACTGGGGGAAATTCCGTTTCCAGACGGTGAAGCTGTCGTTTGCAGTCGGCACAAAAATGATCCTTCAGGATCAGGTCTTCCGGCGGATAGCCGGAAATCGTCAGCTCGGGGAAGACGATTAACCGCGCGCCTTCATCAAATGCTTTCCATGCATTGGAAATAATCAGGTCGGTGTTGGCTTCAAGCGCCCCGACCGTTGGATTCATTTGGATGAGTGCGGTTTTCATCGGTTTTCCGTGGGTTAAACTTGTGCGGCACTATGCCGTAAAAACGGTGTCCGCGAAAACTACGAATTGCATGAAATCAAAACGGATAAAGTTTCCCTGTCTACCCGTTTCGGCTTCCGGGTCTATTGATCCGTCGTGGCAGGAGAGCCGAGCACATGCCTCGCGATCTTTGATCGCGGCTACAAATGTAGGGCGGGGGCCGAGACCTCGTTTTGGCAGACAAGTTGAAGATAAAATCATGTTGTGTTCGCCCTCCTTTTCTTGAGAATGTCTAAGTAACTTAGAAGGGGGTTATTGTGAAAGTGTTGCGAATGGGAGGGGTTCTGTTTCTGTGTGGGATTGCTTCGGGATTTGGGCAGACGAATGATGCGGCGTTCTTCCGGATAGTGAGTCCATCCAATGCGATCATCACCGAGTTTGATCCGGTCGCCGGTACGATGACCTGCTCGAATGCGGTGGTGGATGCAACCAACCAGCTCCAACGATCCTACGACTTGTCCGGAACCAGCAACTGGGTGGATTTTGTCCTGCTGGCCTCCAACTCCTCGGTTATCACGGAAACTATCATGGACCTCGACCCTCCGGAAGGCATGGCCTATATCCCCGGCGGGGTCTTCCAAATGGGCGACACGTTCGGGGAGGCGGCTTCCCGCGAGTTACCCGTGCACAGCGTCTATGTCAGCGGGTTCTACATGGGTAAACATGAGGTCACCAACGATGAAATGGTGGAGGTGATGCAATGGGCGCACGACAACGGGAAGCTGGTTGTAAGTGGTTCCAGCGTTAAGAACGCACAAGGCAACCAGCAGGAACTGCTGGATCTGGACAATGTGGATTGTCGGATCATGTGGGATGGATCGGCCTTCGGCATCAAGAG
>JAUXGY010000150.1 GCA_030621805.1 Kiritimatiellales bacterium
GATCTATATCTTTCTCGTCTCTTTCGGTTGGTGATTGTAGCTCAGTTGGTTAGAGCGCCTGGTTGTGGTCCAGGAGGCCGCGGGTTCGAATCCCGTCTTTCACCCCAGTTTTAAGCTCCGTCACGTTGTGTGATGGAGCTTTTTGTTTGCTTGGTAAAGTCGGCAAACAAAAACCGCGGCTTTTGCCGCGGTTTCAGGATTTACTCTTCTTCGGGGGTTTCCGGTTCAGACGTTGGATCAACGATTGGCACCTCACCCTCTATAATCTCTGTCGGCACTTCCGGCTGCAGCGCGTTTTCCTCTGGACTTTCATCTTCGGGATCAAGGACGGCGGCGGAGACGAGCTTGTCGCCCTTCTTGAGGTTGAAGAGGCGGACACCCTGAGTATTGCGGCCAATGATGCGCAGATCGCTCGCGCCGATGCAGATCATCTGTCCGCCTTCGGAGATGAGCATCAGTCGATGTTCTCCGGTGACGGCGTGCGCGCTAACTACTTTGCCGTTACGCTCCGTGGTCTGGATGCTGATGATGCCTTTGCCGCCCCGTGACTGCGTGCGGTATTCATCGAAGCTGGTCCGTTTTCCGTAGCCGTTTTCGGTGATGGCCATCATGGTTGATTCCGTATCGACGATTTCGATGGTCACGACTTCGTCCTCGCCGGTGAGGGTGACGCCTTTCACGCCGCGCGAAACCCGACCGAGCGGTCGGGCATCGGTTTCCTTAAAGCGGATGGCCTTGCCGTTTTTCATGCTGAGGATGATTTGATCGTCCCCGTTGGTCAGCTGAACACCGATCAAGGAGTCGCCCTCATCAATATTGATGGCTTTCACGCCGGCGACCCGAACGTTTTTATAAGCGGCCAAGACGGTCTTCTTAATGATGCCGTTTTGGGTGGCCATGATCAGGTTGTGGTTGTGGTCGTCGAGCTCGCGGACGCAGAGGATGGCGGCGAGCTTTTCGTCCTGCGCCATTTGCAATACGTTGGCGAGCGAACGGCCCCTGCTTTGGCGAGTGCCTTCCGGAACATAGTAGGCCTTGAGCCAGTACATGCGGCCGGCTTCGGTGAAGCAGAGCAGATAGTCGTGCGTAGAAGCCGAGAAGATGTGTTCTACAAAGTCCTCTTCCTTGGTGTTCATACCAATGACGCCCTTGCCGCCGCGCCGCTGCTGGCGGTAGGTGTCGGTCGGGACACGCTTGATGTAGCCGGTGTTCGAGAGGGTGATCACGCAGGGCTCGTCGGCAATGAGGTCTTCGATGTTGATTTCGCCTTCATCGATGCACAGGTCGGTGCGGCGGACTTCGCCGTATTTGGCGCGGATCTGTTCGAGATCTTCTTTCATGACTTCAAAGATTTTCGCGGGATGGTCTAGCAGATCCTGCAGATATTCCATCAGCTTCTTGAGCTCGGCATATTCCGCTTCGACTTTGTCGCGTTCCAGGCCGGTAAGCTGATAGAGGCGCATTTCGAGGATCGCTTTCGCCTGAATTTCGGAGAAGCCAAACTTGGCGATCAGGCGTTCCTGCGCTTCGTCGCGGTTTTTCGAGTCGCGGATAATGCGGACGACCTCGTCCATATTGTCCATCGCCAGCAGATAGCCTTCGAGGATATGGGCGCGGGCGGCGGCTTTATCGAGATCAAACTGGGTGCGGCGGGTAATCACTTCGAAGCGGTGATCGATGAAGCACGTGAGCACTTCCTTGAGGTTCATTACGCGTGGCTTGCCTTTGTCGATCGCCAGCATGATGGAGCCAAAGGTGGATTCGAGTTGCGTGTGCTTATAGATATTGTTGAGCAGCACGTTCGGAACAGCATTGCGCTTGAGTTCGATCACGAGGCGAATGCCCTCCTTGCCGGACTCGTCGCGGATGTCAGAAATACCTTCAAGCTTCTTGTCGCGGACGAGGTGAACCATCTTCTGGATCAACAGCGTCTTGTTCAGCGCATACGGGATCTCGGTAATAATGATGCGCGCTTTTCCGTTGTCGTCTTCCTCGATGTCGGCCTTGCCGCGCATCTTAATTTTTCCGCGGCCGGTGGTGTAGAAGTCGCGCACGGCTTTAAGGCCATAGACTGATCCGCCAGTCGGGAAGTCCGGGCCTTTAACCAGCTCGCAGAGTTCCTCGATCGTGGCTTCGGGATTGTCGATCAGCAGGATGGTGCCGTCGATGACTTCGCCGAGGTTGTGCGGCGGAATATTCGTGGCCATGCCGACGGCGATGCCGGTCGAACCGTTAACGAGCAGGTTGGGAACGCGGGCGGGAAGCACGGACGGCTCCATCAGCGATTCGTCAAAGTTCGGGCGCATATCGACGGTATCCTTGTCGATATCGGCGAGCATTTCTTCGGCCAGCGGACGGAGACGACACTCGGTATACCGATAGGCCGCCGCGCGGTCGCCGTCGATTGAACCAAAGTTACCTTGCCCGTCGATGAGCATGCCGCGCATCGCAAAATCCTGCGCCATACGCACCATCGTGTCGTAGACCGCGGTGTCGCCGTGCGGGTGGTAGTTACCGATGACTTCGCCGACGACCTTCGCGCACTTCACATAGGCTTTGCTATGCGTCCAGCCGCGCTCTTTCATGGCGTAGAGGATGCGGCGGTTGCCCGGCTTCATGCCGTCACGTACATCCGGCAGTGCGCGGCCAACAATCACCGACATCGAATAATCGATGTATGCGCGTTGCATCTCGTCTTCAATATTAATCAGGTCAATGCGTTCGTTCGTGTTTTCCATAATATTAGTCCACTTTCCCTTTAAAATCGTTGTGTGCCCTGTACTGCAGCGCATCTTCTTTAACGGCCATCGGGCGCGCTCTGCCAAGTTTCAGGCACAAGTCCCGTAGTTCGGAAACCGCCCTGATCCGCCGCGTTATCGCCTTGCTGGACATATCAGCTTTCATTATCTGTCAAGAAATCAATATCATCTTGGTCTTTTCTGCTGCCACGCAGCTGCTTCATTTTGACCAAGCCCTCCCGGGAAACGACATTTAGCCGTCCGCCATCCCACTCCATTTCGCAACGAGCAGCCCAAACATCGCCAAGCGCTCCCTTAACGAGCAACAGATCGAGGATGAGGGGGTCTTGATCTTCACCAACCAGCTTCGCCAGTCGATAGATTTCCGAACCGGCAGCGGCAATCGGAAACAGACCTGTGTCAATCGTATATCCGCACTCTTTGGCCAAACTCTTTGCCTTTTCCAAATCTTCCACCAAAACAAGCAAATCAATGTCCATGGTCGCCCGAGGCAGATCATATACCGCCATAGCCATCCCACCGCAAAGTGCATATTCAACCCCTTCACGATTTAGGGCATCAATGATTTGTTTGAATTCCGAATAAAGGTTCATGACTTCAATTTTATGCTGCCTGCCTTGTAATCCGTTATCATGCCGACCACGTTGCCGAGTTCCTTCAGGGCTTCTGCCTTGGAATAACCAAAGGCAAAAAGATTGTCTCGGCCGCGAACTTTTGTGAGGAATCCCTCTCCATCCTTGCGTACTTCAATGGTCATCTCTTCTTTGCGATCCTTGTGTTCCTTCGTGACCAATCAACTTCCGGTTCGTGCGCAACGCGGCTGGAAGCCTCGTCTACAATTTTTAAATATCGAGGTTGGTGACATTCAGGGCATTTTCCTGAATGAAGGCGCGGCGGGGTTCGACCTCGTCGCCCATGAGGATGGTGAACATTTCGTCGGCTTTCACTGCGTCTTCGAGCACGACGCGGGTGAGGCGGCGCTCGTCGGGATCGAGTGTAGTTTCCCAAAGCTGCTGCGGATTCATTTCTCCCAAACCTTTGTAGCGCTGGATGGTCATGCCCTTTTTACCCGCAATGCGAATGGCTTGGGCCAGCTCCATCAGCGAATTCACAGGAATCTTGGTTCCCTTATCATCCAGATTGAATAACGGCTCCTCGGAGCCCATCACCTGATCAAAGGTAAATCCGTTTTCCTCCAGCTTTTCAACCACTTCCTTAAGCTGCCGGGAGAAGAAGAGTTCCTTGTAGCGCACGCTCGGTCCGGCCGGCTCTTCGACGGGTTCTTCAGTAGGCTCTTCACCTTCAACGCTTTCAACGTCTTGAACGGCTTCAACCACTTCAACAACAGGCTTGGCCGCTTCCACTTCAGCAAAGAGGGCCTGGAGACCATGGTCGTCGGATACCAGCCTGATGTCGAGGTCGGCGGTAATTTCGTTCAGATAGGCGCAGTAGAGCGGGAACGCGCCGGTTTCGGGATCGCGGTTTTCCAGATATTCTTTCAGCGGAATGCCGCGGCGGCGGAGCTTGTCGGCAATGCCTTCGATGGCGACAATGCTTTCGAGCAGGCCGCGCAATCCCTGGGTATCGAGTAGCTGGGTGCCGTCAAGTTTTTCGAGCAGCATGCCGTCGGCGCCGAGATTGAGCAGAATTTCTGTCAGGTGGGCATCGGACTCGACGTATTCCTCGCGCTTGCGGCGTGTCACCTTATAGAGCGGCGGCTGGGCAATGTAGATGTAGCCATGCTCGATGAGCTGCGGCATTTGGCGGTAGAAGAACGTCAGCAGTAGCGTGCGGATGTGTGCGCCGTCGACGTCGGCGTCGGTCATGATAATGATTTTGTGGTAACGCGCCTTTTCAATATTAAAGTCGTCGAGGCCGATGCCGGTGCCAATGGCGGTGATCATGGTGCGGATTTCCTCGTTGGCGAGCACCTTGTCGAGGCGCGCCTTTTGGACGTTGATGACCTTGCCCTTCACCGGCAAAATCGCCTGGTACTCGCGTTCGCGCCCCTGCTTGGCGGAGCCTCCCGCCGAGTCCCCTTCCACAATGAAGAGTTCGGTACGGACGGGATCGCGGCTGGAGCAGTCGGCTAGTTTCCCGGGTAGTCCGCCGCTTTCGAGCGCACCTTTTTTCCTCGCGAGATCGCGCGCCTTGCGGGCCGCGCTACGGGCCTGCGCGGCCACAACCGCCTTTTCAATAATAGTGCGGGCCACCTTCGGGTTTTCTTCAAAGTAGGTGCCGAGCTCCTCGTTGACGATCTGCTGGACAATGCCTTCCACCTCGCCATTGCCGAGCTTGGTTTTGGTTTGCCCTTCGAACTGCGGGTCGGGAATCTTGACGCTGAGAACGGCGGTCAAGCCCTCGCGGATATCATCGCCGCCCATTCCATCTTTTTCGTCCTTGATGAGCTTGTTGCTCTTGGCGTAGGCGTTGACGGTGCGGGTGAGCGCGGAGCGGAAGCCGGAAAGGTGCGTGCCGCCTTCGATGGTATTAATGTTGTTGGCGAAGGTGAAGATGGTTTCGCTGTAGGCATCGGAATACTGCATCGCGATCTCGACCACCACATTGTCCTTCTCGCGATCAAAGTAGATCACATCGGGATG
>JAUXGY010000045.1 GCA_030621805.1 Kiritimatiellales bacterium
AGCGGACTCGATGCCCAGACCGCCTTCGAGATTGTCTCGATCGATATCGCCGACGTCTCCGTCGCCGGCGTCGGGCAGATTGCCAACGTGGGCGCCAAGCTCGAAGCCGACCGCGCCGAGGCCGACAAGATCATGCGCCAGGCCGAAGCCGAAGGCCGCCGCGCCATGGCCATCGCCGCCGAGCAGGAAATGCGCGCCCGCGTGCAGGAGATGCAGGCGAAGGTGATCGAAGCCAAGGCCGAAGTGCCGCTCGCCATGGCCGAAGCCTTCCGCAAAGGCAACCTCGGCGTGATGGACTTCTATAAAATGGAAAACATCATGGCCGACACCGCTATGCGCGAATCCCACTCCGAAAACGACGAAGAGGGTGAAGACCGCAAATAGGATACATCTCCCCGGATTGCGCCAACCACACGGACCGCGCAATCTGGGGACAACCTTTGAGGAATAGAGATGGAAGACCTTTTTCCTTTATTGATTTTTCTGGTCATTATCGCGGTCAACGCGATCAAGTTTTTCGCGGGGAAGAGCAAGCCGAATAAACCTGCGGCGCAGCCGGGCGAAGCCCCGCCCAAGCGGCCGGCCTCCTCTATCGAGGCGTTCTTCGAAAGCCTCGCGGAGCAGGTGGCACCCAAGCCGACCGAGCTGCCCGACTGGCCGGAGGATCGCGAACGCCCTGACTATGCTCAGGAAATGGATGAGTTCGAACACGCCCGGACCGAAGAAACCGCCGCGATCGTCCCGCAACCTTCACCTCCCCCCGCTCCCTCTCCTCGCATCCGCATCCGTTCTACAGGACCCAGCCTACAGATTCAGGGCAGAAAAAACCTCAAGCGAGCTATGCTCGCCCACATTGTATTCAGCCCGCCGCGCGCACTCGACCCGGCATTCAAAAATACCCTTGCCAAATAGGGTCGGTTTTATGCGTCATAGCGGCAACATTATCGACCTGATTGTGCTGGCGTGCTACATACAGATCCTCTCCGATGGGTTTTGCCTTTGACTGCCACCTGCTTCATTGGCTTAATAGCCGGATGAAAGAAATTGACCTGACCCATCTACTTGATACGGCCATCTGCGCGGCTGAGGCGGCCGGAAAACATGCGCTGAACAACAAAGCCCGGCGAACGGAAACGACCGAGGTCTTTGCTCACGATGTCAAACTGCTGCTCGATATAGAGTGCCAGAAAATCGCGGAGAAAGTCATCCTTACCGAATTCCCTGAACATGGTATTCTGGGCGAGGAAGACATTCGGGAAGCTCCTCGTAGCCACTATGAATGGGTCATTGATCCCATCGATGGCACCATGAACTATACCCGCGGCTTTCCCTATTGGTGCGTCTCCATCGCCGTGCGCCAAAACGGCCGGGTTCTAGCCGGTTGCGTGTTCGCACCGGAGTCGAACGAATACTACACCGCGCACATTGAGGAAGCGGCCAAGTGCAATGGCGAACTCATCCATGTGTCGGATACGGACTACATGGGTGAAGCCACGGTTTTCACCGGGATCTCCAAGCACATGGAATCCCAGCAAGAGCCGCATTTCAATACGTTTAGAATGCTTGCGCTCAACACGCGCAAGCTGCGCATCAATGGGTCGGCCGCGCTGGATATCTGCCATGTGGCCGCAGGTCATGCGGATGGCTACTTCGAGTCGCATCTCTACCTCTGGGATCACGCCGCCGCCGGACTCATTGCCGAACAGGCGGGCGCGGAGGTCTCCATCTACCCCCTCGATAGCGAGCCGCACGCCTGCGGTGTAATCTGCGCCAATAAAAACCTGATCGCCGGACTCCGTGCGATCCATAAAAAATGTTTCTGACCCATGCCCCCGAAAAAAAAAGCCCTCGACTTCCATTGGCTCTACGAAGCCTCCGTCCAAAACGTCGACACGGACCTCGACTTTGCCCTGCGCATCTATTCCAAACATTGGAAATGCAAACCACTAAGCATACGTGAAGATTTCTGTGGAACCGCCAAGCTCGCCTGCCGATGGGTTCAACGCAACAAAAAGCACCAAGCTTGGGGAATCGACTTCCATCAACCCACGCTGGACTGGGGCATGAAATACAATCTTTCGGAACTCTCAGATGAACAAAAAAACCGGGTTCATCTCATCTGCGGGGATGTGCTCGACGCCAAAACGGCCAAGGTCGACATGGCCCTTGCTCTCAATTTTTCCTTCTGTGTTTTCAAGCAACGCGAAACACTACGGAACTATTTTAAGGCGGTTAAGAAGGCTCTTAATCCTAAGGGCATCTTCGTGATGGATATCTATGGCGGCACCGAATCCGTCATGGCCAAAAACGACGACGTCCGAGAGATTCCCGGATTCACCACCCCCGACGGCATGAAGATTTCCGACTTTAACTATATCTGGGAACAGGCCGAATATAACCCCATCAACCACCACACCACCTGCCACATCCACTTCAAGGTTCCGGGGTTTGGAAACATTAACAAAGCTTTCACCTACGACTGGCGCCTCTGGACCCTGCCTGAAATCCAGGAGATCCTCATCGAAGCCGGTTTCTCCAAAGCCGAGGTCTACCTGCACGACTTCGACGATGACGGCGACTCCGACGAAATCTTCCGCCTCCGAAAGACCTACGAAAACACCCAGGGCTGGGTCGCCTACGTGGTGGGCGTGAAATAGAACAGGTATGTAGTTCCGCCTTCAGGCGGCCTCTACGAACGAACCGCCTAATGGTGGAACTACAAACATTTATGAAAACGAAAAAAGAACGCGCAGCATACATTGGCCAGAAACTGGACGAACTCTATCCGGAGGTCCCGATTCCGCTAGACCATACCGATGCGTTTACCCTACTCATCGCCGTGTTGCTCTCGGCGCAGTGTACCGACAAACGTGTCAACCTCGTCACCCCCGCCCTCTTCGCCATGGCCGATTCGCCGCAGGAAATGGCCAAACACTCCGTCGAAGATATCAAGGAATGCGTCAAAACCTGCGGACTGGCCAACAACAAGGCCAAGAATATTAAGCGTCTCTCCGAAATGCTCATCAGCGAATTTGATGGCGAGGTGCCGCGTACCTTTGAATCGCTGGAAAAGCTACCGGGCGTCGGGCATAAGACCGCCAGCGTCGTGATGATTCATGCCTTCAAGATTCCGGCGATGCCGGTCGATACTCACATTCACCGCCTTGCTCAGCGTTGGAAGCTCACTAACGGGGAAAATGTGGTGCAGACCGAAAATGATCTAAAAAAACTCTGGCCGCTGGAGGAGTGGGAAAAGCTACACCTGCAAATCATCACTTATGGGCGCGAACACTGCACGGCTCGGGGGTGCGACGGCACGACATGCATCATCTGCAAAACCTGCTTTCCCAACCGAAAAAAGCCCGTCATCACAAAGAAAGCATAGTCAACAACCCTCCCCTATCTCTCTTTTATCTATCACACCCAATAGGGTGTGGAATAATAAATGATTAATAATAGAAGTATTTAATAATAAATCTACTCTCACACCCAATAGGGTGTGAGATATTCTGAAAGGCCGAAATAGTTGGTTCCCTTGCGGAAGACCGGACTTGGCGAACGCTATCGATTATGATTGCGCATGGCACGCTGGGAGTCGCGGTCGGCTTCGCGCTTTTTGAGGGTGTCGCGCTTGTCGACCACGTTCTTGCCTTTAGCGAGGCCGATCTTAATTTTGATCTTGCCGCGCATGAGGTAAATTTTAAGCGGGACGATTGTTAGGCCTTTTTCGCGGATCTTGCCATAGAGGCGGACGATTTCCTTGCGATGCAGCAGGAGCTTGCGCTCACGCGTTTGATTGTGGTTGAAAACGTTGCCGTGGTCGTAGGGCTGAATAGTGCAACCCACCAACCAGACCTCCATATGGTCGTCAATATGGACGTACCCCTCCTGGATGCTGACGTGCCCTTGCTTGACGGATTTCACTTCGGTGCCGGTGAGCATGAGACCGGCCTCGATCTTTTCTAATATGGTAAAATCGTGGTGGGCTTTCCGGTTGGAGGCCAGCACTCCGGGTTCGTTCTTCTTCTTTTTGCTTTTACCGCTCATTTAGGATCTACCATTGGAGTTGAAAGTGGATCGGCAATCTATCGTTGTTGCGACGGCACGGCAACCTAGAAGTCCCAGCCGTTGGCCGCAAAAACCTCGTCGAAGAGATCGGGGGCAATGGGACGTCCGCCGCGGGTGAGAACGCCAATAACCTCGGCGGTAAGCACCCGTTTCCCATCCGATTTACGGAAAATGGCTTGATCAAACACAAAACGAACGCGACCCTGCTTATGCATCCCGAGCTTGACGATGAAAACATCGCGCGGCTTGAGTGACAGTTTGTAGTCGGGTTCAACAGGGGTGACGACGGCAGCGATGCCGTCCGCGCAGAGTTTTGAAAAGTCGAGGCCGACACTATGCAGGAATTCGTGGCGGGCATGTTCGATATAGTTTTGGTAGACAGCATTATTAACAATGCCCTGAAGGTCGCATTCGTAATCGCGCACCCTCATTTCAATTTCAAACACATAGCTCATGGGTTCTTCCTCCCTTATAGGTAACCGTTTAACGGAATCCACCGGGCTTATACCCTGGCGCGATGATCCCTTTTCGCCCTTTTCGATTCAGACAAAATTTATCCCAGCTAAACTGTTCCTTCCAGCATCATCAGTACAAAATCAGGGTGAATAAAACTCCAACGACGAATGTGAGCAACGCAGCAATTGCATAGGTAAAATTTATGACGACAAACATGAGAATGGCTTTTATGTGGGAGGGGTAGCCATAAAACCTTTTCAGTGCTAAATACAAGTATGCGGGGAAGATGAGAAAGAAAGCCGCATTGCCTATTACACCTTCACCCTTTGCATAGAAAAGACCGACCAGGGTGCTGGCGATTAACATTAAAAACAAAGCCGACTGTACATGGAAGGCGAATACCAGATGCTCGATGTAGAGGATGTCTTTTTTTAGGTGTAGGATATTCAGGAATACCACAAAGAACGGAAGAAATATAAATGCGATAATCGGCACCTTTTTATGAAGGTAAGTGCCGAATCTATCGAAGCTAAGCGTGGAGTATCCAAAAGCTTTTTTGAAAATGAACCGATCGATCTTGCTCTCCTCTAAGTTATACCTCGCTGCGGCTTCGGTGTAGTTTTTCGTGTCGTTGCGCTCAATATCCGCAAAGAACAGCAAAAACATATTAACATGGCTTTCTCTAGCTTTCTTTATTGTCGTTTCATCTATTTCCAATGCGCCGGATGTACTGTATGCAGGCGCGTTCTCCATGTTAGCCGCTTCCCCGGGTAAGCTGCAACGGGGGGCTTCGGAATACCTGGTCTCCCAGTTAGAAATGGACGTAAGGAAAAATAAAACAAAGCTAGTTACTAGATATAGCCGCATGGGATGGATATGCGATGCCCTTTCCCCGGCGATGTAGTCGAGCGACAATTGCCCCGGGTTTTTTAGCAACGGAACAAAGCTATTGGAAAAACGGGAATCGTAGGCGAGGAAATTGCCCAGAGTTTCCCGAACCATGTCCATGAATGTTGCTCTTTTGGTATCGTTCATCTGTCCGCATCTCGGACAGAAATTGTCGGTACGATCCAAACCATGCCCGCAGTTCAGGCATGTATCGCCTTTTTTTAGTTTTTGCAGATGCCTTAAATGTTTTTCCATATTGGAGCCGTTCGTTGGATGATTTCTACCCAAGGAGCCAAAGGATCCTTTGATCTTGGTCTTTCCTTCCCGGAGCTCTGCGCTCCTCCCCCATTTGCTTGCTCGCTGTTTCCCTTTTTTGGTTGCAAATCAATATCCTTTTCTTTTTCGGTTGTTGCCCTGTACGGAACGGTGGAACCGGCTAAGCTTTTTGTCCTGATCGCGCTTTTCGAGCATGGATTGGTCATGAAATGCGGCTTCCTTCATCAGGCGGACAAAGTTGTTGTAGCGCGCTTCGGGGATTTCGCCCGCTTCAACCGCTTCGATGACCGCACAGCCGAGCGTACCCACATGGGAGCAATCGTTGAAGCGGCATTGGCTGGAAAGTGCGGTGATGTCGTCGAACGTCTCGTTGATGCCTTCGTTCACGTCAAGCTGTCCCAGTTCTCGCATGCCGGGGGTATCAACGACCAGCGCACCGTTATCGAGTGCGATGAGTTCACGCCAGGTGGTGGAGTGTAGCCCCTTTCCGTCCTTGTCACGAACAGGCAGGGTGAAAAGGGCGTCCTCATCGCCCAACAGGTTATTAAGTAAGGTGGTTTTGCCGACCCCGGAGGAGCCAATAATGCAGTAGGTCTGGCCGGGCTGAAAAAGATTCATGACCTCTTCGAGTCCGTTGCGATCTGTATTGCTGAAGGCGTAGATCCGCGCATTCGGCATGCGCATATGTACCTCGGCAACGACCTCTTCGAGCTCGATATCGGTGAGCAGGTCGCGCTTGCTCAGTAGAACCACCGGCTCGATCCCGCTTTCGTTAACCATCACCAAATACCGCTCCATCCGCTGGAGGTTGTAGCCCGGACCAAGGGTCTGCATGATGAAGGCGGTGTCAATGTTGGAGGAGATCAGTTGGTAGCGGACGGTACGGCCGGCCGTCTTTCGCTTTAGCTCGGACTTCCGCTTGAGGACGGTTTGGATGGTGCCGAAATCTTCGTGGTCGAAGTCCTTGATGAGCACCCAGTCGCCAACGGTGGGATAGTCGAGTTTGGATTTGGCGCGGTGACGCAAGCGGCCGGTGGTCTTAGCCTCACGCGTTGTTTCTCCATCGGAGACTTCACAGGCCCCTTTGTGCACGGCAGTAACCCGCGCAACCGTCAGGCTGGCGGCGTTGGCCGGATCCAGCTGGTCGCGGAACCATGGGCTAAAGCCAAATTCTTCAAGCGTCATCATACCATCCCGTTTCAAAACACAGGAAACTTGTACCATGTGAAACGGGAAAAGCACAAACCCAGACTTTCCACGGAAGAGGGGCGATCGACTAGACAGCAACCGCGTGGGGAGCAATTTCTACGACTACATCGTCGCCATAATACTCCTTGGCTTCCTGCTCCAGCCGCATCAGGACTTCTTCTCTGGTTTTGCCGACCGAGGGCACAAGCCCCGGCAAACATCCCAGAAAGCCCTTGGCAATATCCTTTCGGATATACCCCTCGGAAAGCTGCATTCCGTGAATCGGGTGGACTATGATCTCTTCATCTATGTAGTCATTCATCACAACGGCTACCCTCCTAGGGGTGGTATATGCCTGGACCCCGAATTGTGCAATGATTTTTAATCCCTTTTAATTCCTACTTTTACACCCCTGCTAAAAACACCCCTAAAAAGGGTATTTTTGATAGCTAAGGTCGGAAATCTTCGCATACAACCGCCCGTTTCCATTCTCTGGAAGCAGGCTTTTCAATCGTTGGAAATCCAGCTACCTTTGTCTTTACGATCAAGGAGCCCCATCATGGAATGTTTAAAAGCCGCCATCCGCACTATCCCCGACTTTCCAAAGCCTGGAATCCAGTTCAAGGATATCACCCCCCTACTCGCCGACGCAGATGTTTTCCGCGAGGCCATTGATGCCCTGAAGGAGCGATATACAGGAGAGGAAATTGATCTGGTTATTGGCATCGAAGCCCGCGGTTTTATCTTTGCCTCCGCTCTTGCCTACGCCTTGGGAACCGGAACCTGCCTCGTGCGAAAACCCGGAAAACTACCGGCTGCAATCTATCGACAATCCTACGATCTGGAATACGGAACCGATGCCGTAGAAATCCATGCCGATGCCCTTGAATCCGGCCAAAAGATCCTCATCGTCGATGATGTGCTGGCCACCGGTGGAACCGTCGCGGCTACCGTCGCGTTGATTCAAAATAATTTTGATGTGGGAATCGCAGGGATCGCCTTTCTGATCGAACTCGTCTCCCTTGAAGGTCGGAAAAAACTTTCCGGACTCCCCGTGCATGCGCTGATTCAATCCTGATCAAAGATACTCGAGGCGGTGCACAGCAAGATTGCCCTTCTTCGTCGCCCATTCAGCGGATTTAAATTCATCCAAGTCAAAATCATAGCCGGGTTTGGCGGTTTCCAGCAGAGCGGCAGAATTGAGAATTAGATTCGCTTCAATCGGATCGGAAACCTTCCTGAGCACCTCCATGATGACGGGGCGCGGATCAGCCTCTCCAGCGAGTCCGAGGAACTCAGCCGCGCGTACACGCACCAGCCGTTCAGCATCAGACGCAGCAATAGCCTTGGCCTTTTCATAGAACGGGGTTGCTTGTTCGCCAAAGGACGAACAAGTGACTAGCCCCCAGTAGCGCTCCCATGGGTTTTTAGAAGAAAGGGCACGCCCGATCCGTTGCTTTGCCTCTGGAAACGCCGCAAGGCTCAGATCGGCAATATCGACCAATTTGGCGATCTCTTGTTTTTTCTGTTGCCCAAATGCGGCCGGGTTGTCGCCCCCTTCGTCGAGGAAGACCGACTCGGGATAGAAGCTCAGATCCGGCATCGATTTCACCTGTTTTTGCAGCAATCCGCGGAGTTCAACCAACGTATCAGCATAGGCCGGATCGCCCACGAGATTGTTGACTTCATCCGGATCGTTCTCAACGTCATAGAGGGTTTCCGCCGGACGCGGCTCAAAGAACTGGCTCTGCTCGGCATTGAGTTCGCCCGCGTGATACATATCGCGCCACTCTTGGTAGGCCAGCATGCGGTAGCGATAAAAGTTGTGCAGGCCATCAAAGTTGAAGGGTTGGTAGTTGCGCATATATGTAAACTTGCCCTTCCGGATCGTGCGGACAAGGTCATACTTTTCATCAAAGCGGTCAGCATAACCAAAGGCGGTGTCGCGCGCATTGAGCTCGGCCAGCGAAACGCCCTTGCCAAGGAACGGTTCGCCATCAATCCCCTCCGGAATCTCGACTCCGGCCAGATTAAGCACGGTGGCCGAAAGGTCCACAAACTCCACAAACCCATCGACGCGACTCCCGGCTTCGGCCGGAACAAGATGCTTCCAGTTTTTAGGCACATAGACCACCATGGGTACCTGCAAGCCGTTGTTGTAGGCATACCCTTTTCCGCGCGGCAGTACCCCGCCGTGGTCGCCATAGTAAAAGATAAAGGTATCGTCCATCAGTCCCTCTTTTTCCAGCCTCTGGATAAACTTGCCCATCTGGGCATCCACCTTCATGTGGTTGTCGAGGTAGCGCGCATAGGAGTAGCGGAAAAGTTCGGTATCGGGGTGATATGCATACAACGCCACCGAATCCAGATCGGTGGTGGTTTTTTTATCTATATCCTTAAAATGCAACGTCGCCTCATGAGT
>JAUXGY010000460.1 GCA_030621805.1 Kiritimatiellales bacterium
TCATCGACCGAACCTCGTCTTTAAACTTTTTGGGAGATGCGCCCTGATTGAAATATTTCCCATACAGGTAGCTATAGTTCGATGTGCCCACCTTTTTTTCAAGAAAGCGGTCTATCGAGGCTTTCAGCTCGGGATTGCTTTTTCGCACGACCCATCCGTACCGATGCGAAGTACGGAACATCAGAGCAGACCGGAGCTTTCGCCCTGCATTAATTTCAATGTCCAGAAACCCGCTGTCGGCCACGGTGAGATCAAATTCCCCTGACTCCACGCGGTGCAGGATCTCGCGAGTCTCCATGGTTCCCGGAACCGCCTTCAATGTAAAATCGATACCACTCTCCTTCTTTAGATTTTCCATCGTAGCCCAGTAGTTGCTGAGCTTCCGGACATGTACCGTCCGGCCGGACAGATCGGCGATCGATTTGAGCCGGGTATCGGATTGGCGCGTTACGACAATTTCCTGAAAGCTCCCATACGGGTGGCAAAACTGAAGCTTCTTCGATTTCTCCCGAGCCGCGGAAATCGTAATGCAGGCGGCCACCACATCCCCCTTGCCCTCGACCATCCACTGTTTCAAATCGGCCCAGCGCGGCGGCACCACCATCACCACATCCAATCCTTGTTGATCGGCATATTGCTTAATCAATTCATACTCAAACCCCATCAGCACTCCGCGGTGAATAAAATAGCAGGCCGGGTTGTTGCGGGTCAGCACACGGATGTAGCCGCGTTCTTTGATTTTCGCCAAATCGCCGGTGCGCGATTTCGGTGCCACACTGGGATGCTCCTTAACCAGGAAGGTGTTAAGTTTGTTGAGCAGATCCCCCGAGGTTTCGGGCAGCGCCCATACAATCCCGGAAGCGTCATCCGCAAGCCCATCGATTGCGGCCGAATCGGGTTTTAAGGGATTGAATACCGTCCGGGTGAACAACAGTGGCATTGCTGCGTCGATCGTTTTTAGTTGGCAGCCAATCGCCACGTCACCCCGTCCTGCCACCAATTCATCCACTAGACGGTCGGGCGAAACCTTTATCCATTTTAGCTTCAGGCCATGATCCTCTGAAAAATTCCGAAGGAGCTCCATTTCCCGCTTATCATAATCCAATCCCCGAGGAAGCCCCGCAATCGGTTTCGACGAATGCACCACCCGCAGTACACCGTCCTCCCGGGTCGGAACACCCATCGCATCAGCAGTCTTGTTCGTCTTTTCTCCGCATCCCGCACCCACGAGCACAGCCACTAAACTCATCCAAAAGAAACCTCTCATCTCATCCTCCTTTTTTGCATTACCTTTCGGCGTCCGCCTTCAATTGATCCAGCACTTCATCCGGAACACAGAGCTGACCGAACCCTGTACCCAGTTTAAGATCGGGCGTATTTTTTCCATGAAAGTCGGTTCCGCCCGTGCGAATCAGACCTAGTTCCTCCGCCCAGCCAGAAAATTTACGCATGTTTTTGGGTTGGTTCTCTCCATAGTAGGTTTCGATGCCGCCCAACCCGCAATCCTTCAATTCACGCACCAGAGCGAACAGCTGGTCATCCGGCAGGTAAAGGGTGGCCGGATGCGCTAAAACAGGAATTCCGCCCGACATACGGATCAGTTCAATGCACTCCTTTGCGGTGTAGCGATAGCGCTCCACATAGCCCGGCCGGCCTTTGGCCAACAATAGGTCAAACGCCGCTTTTTTGGATTTAACGAGTCCGAGCTCCAGCAATGCAGCGGCAAAATGCGGCCGACCCACCACATCCCTCCCGGCATGCTTTTCGACATCGCTCCAAAGCAGGATATAGCCCAGCTTGTTGAGCTTCTTGAGGATTCCAATATTGCGTTCCTTCCGCCCCGCCCGAACCTTTTC
>JAUXGY010000321.1 GCA_030621805.1 Kiritimatiellales bacterium
ATGGAGGCGCATCCCTTTCTCTTTCCGGATTTCAGTAGGCAGGAGCAGGTTGTTCCCGATTATGATCTGAATCAAAAGAAAGATCAGCCGTATACAGATCCATGGGGTTGCACATGGGAAACAACCGATGACGGGATTACGGGGTCGGTTCATCAGCATCCGTTGGGAGATTGGGGCAATTTCGCTGAGTACAAAGCGCCTGATCCCGGCCAGACTGACGGGACTTTCCCGATCAACTGGGAAAGCATCGCCGCGGACGTTGTCCGGAAAAAGAAAACCGGCGAGCTGGTCTACGGCGGGCTTCCGCATGGCCACACATTTCTCCGACTGGTGGACATTCGCGGCTACGAGAACCTTCTCTTCGACATGCTGGATGAAGAGGAGCGGCTCGTTTCCCTGATTGAAAGGGTCGAAACGTTCAATCAGGACTATGTGGCCCGATGGCTAGCCCTCGAACCGGATATCATGCGCTATCCCGAAGATCTGGGCATGCAGGTTGGCCCGATGCTCTCGCCCGAGAGCTTCCGCAAGCAGATCAAGCCGGTCTATCAAAAATGCATGCAGCCCGCCCGCGATCAGGGTTGCATTGTACACATGCACTCGGATGGCGATATTCGGGTGCTGGCGGACGATTTGGTCGACGGCGGGGTCGAGGTGATCAACCTTCAGGATTTGGTCAATGGAATCGATTGGATTGCGAACCGGTTTGCCGGGCATACGTGTATCGATCTGGATATTGACCGGCAAGTGGTCACGGCGCGCGGCACCCCCCGGCAGATCGATGATCTGATTCGGGAAGAGGTCGAAAAACTGGGAAGCAAGGAAGGTGGACTGATGATGATCCACGGCTTGTATCCGGGCGTCCCACTCGAAAACATCGAAGCGTTGATGAATGCGATGGAGCGGTATGCAACGTATTATTCATGAACAAAAATAAAACCAGAGAAGGCCTATGGATCGCAGAACATTTCTGGGAAACAATATCACCGTATTGACAGGAGCCACCCTTGCAGGCATGTTGCCGCTGGGCGCCTAAAATGTAAACGTCGGGCAGGGTTTCTGTTGGTTGGTTTGGCTTGCATCTTGGCCAGTAGCGGATGCGCATGATCCGGGAACGGTAAAGGCATTCGAGGCCAAAATAACCGCGGTCGCCAAGGAAATCCAAAAGGATCCTAGCTCCAAGCGTATTCCCTTGGATACAAAAGAAGATCAGGAATGGTTTGTTACGCAGGCTTTTCTGTATTGGGACGGCAAATTGACGAAGGAAGAATTCATCCGTACGGGCGTAAAGCGTTTCCCCGGATATCGCGAGTCGTTTGACTATCTGGCGGTAAAACGAGAAGAACAATAAGCAACTAACTAAGGAGATCATCATGAAATATGGACTAGAAATCATCGTTGCAGGCATCAGCATTGTTTTATTGGGCGGGTGTGCATCAACACCCAATGCGACGGGCTATCTATCAAACTATGAACAATTGCACGCTGGAAAGTATCTTGAAAAATACTGGGCCGATACGGGCAGCATTCAGAAGGGTGCATCTCCGACCATTTTACTAGGCACAATTTCTGTAGACAAGATTAGTGACCAGAAGGGTATAAGCGTTGCCGATTGCGTCACGGCCCTAAAGGCAGATCTTAAACGAGGAGGAATGATTTCTGAGCAAAGTTTACTTGCGCCTATTCGATTGGATCTGGCCATCACGGAAATGACCCCCGGGAACGCGGCACAGCGAATTACTATCGGCGGCGGCTATATTCATCTCCAGATTGAAGGAAAAGTAGTTGATGTGGAGAGTGGTCGCGTATTGGCAGCCTTTGCTGAGCGCCATACATCAACCAGTATGATTGGGATTGAGGACCTCGCCGGTAGCGCCGGCCCTTCCTTGGTTAAGCACTTGATAAAAATATCCAGCGAGCGAATAAACAAAGAGCTGTCCGCCACTTTCTCACTGTAGAGGTGGTTATCTGGTCTTCGCATTGTTCTTTGTTTGTTGAAAGCAACGCTTGCAGTATTTTAAACATTACTTCTCAAGTTTTATTCGTAAACAGAAAAAGGGAAAGGATTATACCAAGGGAAACTCTCTTTAAAAACTGTCCCGTTCTACGGGATCAGGTCAGGATGATCCTCTATTCATAAACAACACAGCAAAGGAGCAGAACTATGAAACGCAGAGTATTCCTAGAAACCAATGCCTCCGTATTGGCAGGAACCACCCTTGCAAGCGTGTTGCCGCTGAGCGCCCAAGCCCAGGCCACCGCAAAGAAACCCATCCGGATCGGCATCGCCGGAAGCGGAAGCCGCGCACGCGGCTTGATGCAGATGCTCCTTGGCCTAGGGGGCGTAGAGATTCCCGCCGTTTGCGACATCAAGCCCTCTGCGCTCAAAGCGGCGCAGGATCTCGTGGTTAAAAACGGCCAACCCAAACCCGAGGGATATTCCGGGCCGACCGACTATAAAAAGATGATGGATCGCGACGATCTCGACGGCGTCATTATCGGAAGCCCGTGGGATCTCCACACGCCCATGGCCGTCTACGCCATGAAGGCCGGTAAAATCGTGGGCTGCGAAGTGCCCATCGCCTATACCCTGGACGAATGCCTCGAGCTCATTAAAACCCACGAAGAAACCGGCACCCAATGCATGATGCTCGAAAACTGGAGCTTCCGCCCCGACAACCTGGCCGTGCTTAACCTTATTCGCCAAGGCGGCCTCGGAACCATCACGCACGCCCATTGCGCCTACTCCCACAACTGCATCAACCATTGGTATTTCGACCCCAAAACAGGCGACGACCGATGGGGCGCAAAATTCCTCGTCGAGCACAACCGGGCTCAATATCCCACCCACCAGCAGGGCCCCGTGCTCAGTTGGATGGATATCGGCTGCGGCGACTACTACGATACCCTCACCGCCACCGCCACCGATTGCTTCAGCATCAACGAATATTTCAAGCGCCATTTCCCGGGCCACCCCAACGGAGACCGAAAGTATACCCAAGGCGCCCT
>JAUXGY010000439.1 GCA_030621805.1 Kiritimatiellales bacterium
CGGCCTCGGCCCCTTGGTCGACGACGCATCCGGCCATTCTGTCACCGATCCGTACGATAATTGGTATGAATATATAACCGACACCGATCCGCAGGATGGAACCTCATGGCACACCTTCACGTTCGAGATTGATCCGGGCACCGGCAATCCGACCGCCCGCTTCAGCACCTCGGCCAACCGCCGCTACACCGTGCGGTACCGCACCAATCTGGTCGATGGAGTTTGGCAGGATTTGGGAACAGCATCCTTTATTGGCACCGGATCGGAGATGACCGTCCCCGATCCCGACGCTGGAAACCAGCGCTTTTACCGCCTCCGGATCGAGTTGCCTTAATCCACCATCTGTACTTCGACCGTGTAGAACCCGGTGTCTTCGACATAGTGAACCGCGTCGGTATAGCTATTTTGCGGTCCCGTAACATCGCCAAGGTGCAGGAAATCGTTGGTTAGGTTTTGTGCCCAGTAAACGCTGTAGAGGCGATCCTCGAACGACTCCCATTCAAAAACGAAGCCGTGAGCCGTTTCCATCCGAAGATCCGTGATCCCGAAATACGACGCGGCGTTGGTGGGATCCATGCCTGCGATATACTCTTCGAGGTTGCTGTTCACATCCGCATCCGCATTCTCGTGGGGACGCGTTGCGGTACCTTCCTCCGGGAAATAGTCCTCCTCCCATGCGTCAAGCATGCCGTCCAGATCCAGATCCCTGCGGTAGACGTTGCGAACTTCCGAATCCCTGAGCGCACGGTTGTAGATGATCGTATCGTCGAGCCATGCATTGAGGCCCTCGGAGGAACGTCCGATGGTGGAGAACGGGAGTTCAACCGTGAGGGCAAGGGCATCCTGTAGCGCCCCATTGACGTAGAGTTTGGTTTCCCCGTCGCCGCAAACCAAGGCGAGATGCACCCATTGGCCAATAGGCGTGGTGTAGTTGAAGGTCCAGTCAGCCACATGGCGCTTGGTGATGCCAACGCGGTGGGTGTTGGGCCATTGCTCCAGTTTTATGACGGATGAATCGCTGTCGAGCAGAATGGCGGAACTGGTGTTGCCTTTGCGTTGAACCCAGGTGGCGAGGGTCCAGTCGCCCGAAGGTCCGGTTTTCCCGCCAAGATCGATTTTTTCGGTGGCGGCCAAGGCAACGGCATAGCCCTCGTTCCCCGCAACCCATCCGATGCCGGCATCGAGCGCGCCGTCGTAGCCATTGCCCGAGGCATCGGCAGCCGTCAGGCCGCTGCCTTCGTCAAACTTCCAATGGGCAAACAAGCCCACCCCTGATAAGTAGCTGGCATAGAGCGCACCCACTTCGTCCGGAGTGAGCACCGCGCTGAAAATCTGGAGGTCATCCATCAGGCCGCCGAAGTGCTGGTTCCACTGGTTGTTTGCCAGCAGGACGGGGTTGGAATTCACTCCGGGAGTTGCTGCGGTCCGCTGGGAAATCAGCACGCCATCCTTGTAGAATTTTAGGCCATTCGCCTGCTCTCCATCGAGGGTGACCACAACATGCTGCCAAACGCCGGGCGTCAATCCCGCACCACTGGAGGAGTAATCGCCCACGCCCGGTTTTGTATACCGAAGTTCCGAGCCACTCAGTTTAATTGCATAGGACGATGATTTCCCGAAGAGGGCTTGTTCGCCGGACACATCGGTGGGTTTGATCCAGCCCGCAAACGTCATTTGACTCGTTGCCGGAACACTCCCGCAGGTGACTAGGTCGCTGGTTCCGTTGAAAGACAGCGCACCACCAACGCGGCCAGCCTCCCAGCTCGCACCCGCAAGGGTACCGTCGTAGCCATTGCCGGTGTCATCGGCCGCGGTCAAGCCACTGCCTTCATCCAGTTTCCAGTGGGCGATCCTGTTTCCGGTGGGCACAACGGGAACGGTAATTTCCAGCGTCATGGTGTCGGTGTTGCTGTTGTTGTCGGTGATCTTTACGGTAAACGTATTCAAACCTGCATCGGAAGGATAGGGCATACCGCGGAGAATTCCGTCGGCATCGACATCGAGCCAAGCCGGACCATCAAGGATTTCAAAGGTCAGCGGCAAGTCGGATCGTAGCCAT
>JAUXGY010000092.1 GCA_030621805.1 Kiritimatiellales bacterium
ATTCTGCCAATCCCGGGAATCAGCAAAAAACGTACGGCGCCAACAATGGCGGCCGCACTTAGCATTAGGATGGAGAGATCTTTAATCATGATTGTATCCGTCCATTGGTATCGAATGCCCTCCTGTGAATCGAGCCAAAACACACAACGATCCCTTTAAGCAAAGAAAGCTCTTTTCGGAAAATAAGAAAAGCCGTATAATCATTGTATGTTTTCAGATTTAATAACAAATAGAACCGTAATCGGCATGGTCATTCTAATGGCGCTCCCTTTTCTTGCGATCGCACAAGAAACACACCTCGACATCAAAGTTTCTGACCGCGTTGAAAACGATCTTTTCGGACCGATTAAAAAAGTGGTAACGGAATACAGCTACAACATGTCGGATCGAAACTACAAGGAAGAGCGGATTTACGACGAACAGGGAAACATGCTCTCCTGGACCAAATGGGGGCCCAAGGATGAGATAACGCTTTTCGTCACAAACGCCTACAATGAAGCTGGCTGCCACACCACCTACCGCGTGGAAAATGCAGGAAAAGGAGAAACCAACGAATACGAGGTCGTTATCAATGTTCCATCGCGTAAGATTGCCCTGAACAACTCCACATCGGGCGAAATTGAAATCCAGGAATACTCCCCTGCCAAATACCACATGGGCACCAAGCGCATGGATAAAAACAGGAAGCCGCTGTCGTACAGCCAATATAAGCGCAGAGCCGATAATAAGGAGTTTCAGTATCTCTCCTATGACAAACGTAAGCGGATTAAATTTTCCATCGCCATCGACTGGAACGACGACAACCTGCAATCTAGAGAGCTCTATCACAACCGCGAAAGCGGCAGTAAACTACTCGAAGTTTTCGACTACCTTAAAACCGACCCATACGGAAACTGGGTTCAGTGCCTGACCCAAGCATATAACCTAAAGGGTTCAAAAAAGGAAAAGGCGGGCGAAAAATTCTCAAAACGTACCCTAGAATACTTTGAAGACAACCCGACGGAGAACGATTCATGACCCAAATAAAGCCCCTGCGCTATTCACTCTTATTTCTTCTATTGGCATGCGGCGTCGCATTCGCCGAAAAAGAGGCTGAGGGAAAAGCGCTAAAAAAACAATTCTCCTATTCCTTCTCCGATATCCAGGACAACTTGGTTGTGATTGAACATGACATTGCCGTGGGGAGCGGGTTCGTTGCCAAAATGGGAGACCGTTACTATATCTTCACCAACCAGCATGTCATCATGGGCGGCAACCGCATCAAGTTCAAAACGGCATCCGGAAAGGTTCTGCGTCCCAAAAAGGTTGAACTCTCCACAACCCGGGATATCGCCCGGCTACTTCTCGATACCGACTCCGGGCTCGAACTCTCCGCTAGCCCCGAAATGGATGCTCCGGTTGGCGTATTCGGCAACAGCGACGGAGGCGGGGTCGCGACGGAACTCTACGGAACAGTCACGAGTGTCGGATCCGAGCTCGTCGAAGTTTCAGCCGACTTTGTTTCCGGGAACAGCGGAAGCCCCGTACTTAATCTCGATCAAGAGGTGATCGGCATCGCCAGCTTCGTGCGCTTTTCCACCGACCAAAAAACCAAGGACGAAGAAGAATCAAAAACCATAACCCGACGTTTTTGCTACCGCCTCGATGGGGTGCGATGGAAGGCCGTTAACTGGAAAAAATACAACGAGAAATACTGCGCGGCCTACCTAAAAAACAATGAGACCATCGATGAAATATTTGACCTCATATGGAGGTGGTTTAACAACACCTACACCAAGGTGCCAACCGAGAACCTCCCGGATTCCGGGCTCCAGAAGTGGGCAAAAAACCACAACCAAGTGGTGAGCCGAATCGAACGCATATCCGGCGAGCGAATCACGCAACACCAGCTCGACAACACCAATAAGCAAATCCGAAAGGATTTGATCGACAGTGCCAACGCCCTCTCCGACGTGTGCACAAGCCGGTCGCGAAAGATGCGTTTTTTGTCCGAGCAAAAGGAACTTTCAGGATTTCTACGCAATGAGTTTCTTCGCCTCTCCACGCGCCTCGACAATGCCAGTGAGCTACTCGATGGCTTCGCAAAGGAACTGGAAAGCTCTAACTATTTCCGCTTTAACTAGCCCCTCCGGAGCCCCCTTCATGAAAAAACCCAACCCCACACACTATCTCCTCTTCCTCTTGCTGGCCTGTGCCTCCACATTTGCCGAGCAGACCGATCATGAAAAACAGAAGGACGAGGAGCGCAAAAAGGAAGAGGCCGCCGAAAAAAGCCTCGAAAAATCAAACCTCATCAAGAAAGAGTTCTCCTACTCGTTCAACGACATCCGCAACCACTTGGTTATCATTGAACACGAGAACGGAACAGGGAGTGGGTTCGTCGCCAAGATGGGGGATCACTACTACATCTTCACCAACCAACACGTGCTTTTAGGAGCCGAAAAGATCCGCTTCAAAAGTATTTCGGGAAAACAACTGCGCCCAAAAAAAGTTGAGCTTTCTGCAACGCGAGACATGGCTCGATTGCTCCTCGACACCGATGCGGGGTTAAAGGTCTCCAACCGCATTGAAATGGAGGCTCCCGTCGGTGTGTTTGGCAACAGCGACGGTGCCGGCGTGGCCACAGAACTCTATGGAAGAATCAACGGAATCGGCGGCGATCTAGTCGAGGTGTCCGCCGACTTTGTTTCCGGCAACAGCGGAAGTCCCGTGCTCAACCTAGAGCAAGAGGTAATTGGCATTGCAAGCTATGTGCGCTTTTCAGGCAACAGCCGAAGCAAGGAAGGCACCCAGTTCGAGAACAAGACCCGGCGCTTCTGCTACCGCATCACAGACTCGGACTGGGTCGCGGTCAACTGGGGACAATATAATAAAAAGTATGGTGCGGCCTACTTTAGAAACGAACAGTTCATTGAATGTCTGGGGACGATCTACTCCGGATGGAAAAATAATCGCTCAAACAGGGTGGATCTGGATGACAACGCCGATCGCCGGATTCTGTCTTGGGCTCAATCATACAACAAAATGAGAGAAAGACACTACCACTCAAATAAGTTTAGGGAGGAGTATACGAGAAGCCTCAGCAAGCTAGCAGGCCTCTGCAGGGTTGAAGCTCAAAACATCGAGAAGCTTCTCCGTTCCAAAGATAAACATCTGACTGATTTTCTGTCTGACGAATTTAATAGACAAGCTCGAACCATTGGTGCCTATGAAGACCTAAGCACCTATGTTAGCAACTTAACGGCCCATCGGTAATCAGCATCCGAAACTCCGTCAACCCCTCGATATCCCGAGCATCCAGTTCGTAGTGAATCGAATGGCTAAGATAGTCGAGCCAGAAGGTCGGGGCATTTCCAAATTCATCCGCGTACCGTGCAACAATATTTTCAAGTGATTCGATGCCGGCCTTGTACGCCTGCTGCGCAATTTTTGTGACCATTTCAATTTCGGGAAAATCCCTACGCACCGCCTATACTGCAAAGACGAATGGCAGTCCGGTCATCGCCTTCCACGCTTCCGCCAGATCGATATCGCCCGCTGGTGCCGGACAGGAAAGAAGCGCGCGGTCGCCAATCACCACCACGGCATCCGCGTTGCTTTTAGCCCTTTCGACGGAACAACCATAGTGCTTTTTCAGCAGGAGCTCGGCCAGTGCGTTAGAAGTGGCCGAGGCCGGATCGCGTTCAACAGTTTTTATTTCACGGACGGGCACATTGCACTTCAGCAAGACACTCTTCACCGGCCCATCCGCCGCAACACCCAATCCTTCGAGCATCACAAGTTCAGGGTGGTTGAATAAATGAACCACAGGAACAAGTGCCACATCGGCCCGACCCGCATTGAGATCAGCAACCAGCTGGGATGGATGATCGTTGATCACCCGAACGCGCGAATCCACCTCCATCAGTTTATCCACCAACGGGGCCGAGTTACTATACGGCGCTCCGGCAAAAATAAACTTCTCCTCGCTCATACCGCCGCCTGCTTTCTTCCCGAAAAGATGGAGACGCTTCCGAAGGTCAACGGAGAGCAGTGCACCTCCACAAACCCGGCTTCAGTGAACATATCCATCACAACCTCCGGTTTCGGAAAATTCTCGATCGAATCCATGAGATATTTATAAGCCGCCCCGCCTCCCAGTATTTTTCCAATTACAGGCACCCATGGTGTATAGAGGCGGTAGCCCAACCGAACCAGCGGATTGGATGGATAGGTGGCTTCAAGGATCACCAACTTCCCGCCCGGCTTGAGCACCCTCAGCATTTCTTCCAGCGCTTTTTGCCGGCGCTCAATATTACGAAAGCAAAAGCCCGAAACAATCCCGTCGAACGTTTCGCTGCCCATAGGCAAGTCCAACGCATCGGCCGTCAAAAACGATACTGCATCGCCCACGCCCCGCTTTGCCGCCTTGCTGCGGGCAATCTCCAGCATTTGTTCAGCAGGATCAATTCCATCGACCAGCACATTGGCCGACTGATCCAATATCTCGAAAACCAGATCCCCCGTTCCCGTACCGATGTCGAGATAGCGCCCGCCGCGAAACGGACAGAGCTCCTTAATGGTCTTCCGGCGCCACCCTTTGTCCATCCCCATGGAAATCGCGCGATTTGCCGCATCATAGTTCTTCGCGATGCGGTCAAACATCGCTCGGTTTTCCTCGGCGGAAATTAGCGTGTCTCGATCTGGATTCTGTTCAGCCATAAAAAATATCAGCAACGGATTAATAGAAAGCAACGGATAACCTTCCAAATGCAAACACCCCTCAACAGAAGAACCTGCTTTCCGAAATTTATAAGTAAACCTCTTTCGATCTTCAATTGCTTCATACAACTTTGCACCCGTGCCAAATCAACCGAACTTGTGCTGTCGAGCATGGCACTTGTACGCACAACAAAACCCGAATCCACCAATAGGCAATCCGATTCCCGTTCCCCAAGATCAGTCTCTTCATATTGAAGCCCCACAACAGCATTGCGAACATCCAATCCTTGGAATTGCATCTCGCATCGCACAAGTTTTTCACATGTATTCCTGCTATACCCCAAACCATAACTATCGAGAATATACGAGCAAGCGGCTAAAACCACCTCCATCGCACGCGGACATTTCGACTTCAATTCCTCATATTTCCCGGCGGTTTCCAATTTTGAAGTTTTTGGCGTATAAGGAACCCGCCTAAAGTGAAAATGGTCTGCCCCAAAATTCATCAACATCCCCAAATCCTTTTCCCAAAACTTCAGATAGCTTATTAATTGAGTATAGTGCTCAGGCGCAAAATCAGTTCGGATATGCTTAAGTTCGAGTACAACCTTGTCCTCAATAATGATATCCAACTCAAACCGGTCAACGCATTGATTCCGATGCATAAGGGATCCACGCAAATGGCTGACGGCTCTCAATCCCTTATTGGCAAGGGCAACCATCATTGCTCGGTGGTAATCCCATTCATTCCAGCCAGGGCCTACCGAATTATAAACATCCATTCCTGCCCCTATAATGAGTCTGGTAATATCCTCATGTAACAAATTTCCCTTCATCTCATTCCCATCCGTTGCTTCCTATTAATCCGTTGCTAAACCCCTATTCCATAGTTGTCCCAGTTATCGTTGACGCGCTGCTCAATGTCGGGATCAAATTCGACCGGAAGGCGATAGCCTTCCTTCCACGTGGCATCGATCAACAGCGGGAAGTGCAGTACCATTTTATTGCCCTGCAGCTCGCGCCGGGCTGGGTGGATATCCATGTACGGATCAAACCGCGTGAACCAGCCCCACAGCGCCATCATGTCGTCCTGGATATCGACGTCTTCAGAAACTGCGACATGCAGAATATACTGCTTCGTCACGGGGTGGCCTTCGAGCGACTTTTGGATCTCATCCCGATTCCAGCCTTTAGCCACTTGCACCATCAGCACCCCTTCGCCAAACGCGCGGATGGCGCGGATGCCCGGATGTACTTCCGACGGCTTCGGGGGTGGAGGCGGCGCCGGACGTACCGGAGAATTTTTCCCCTTGTTCGCCAGCAGCAGCAGACGACTGCCAAAGTTGATGGCCGGGCCGGTAAAGTCGAGCGTATCCTGCGCGGTCGGCGCAATCAAATGCACGCCGTCGAGCGGATCGAGATGTTCGCGCAACGCGCGGCTCACGGCATAGAAGTCACGAACATTAACGTCATCATCGAGCACCATCAGCACCTTGGTCAGCGAAAGCTGCCCTTCGCCGAGAATGCCGAATGCATGCTTGAGCGCCTCGCGTCCATACCGCTGCTTCACCGCCATTGCGGCGAGAGGATGGAAGCCGGATTCGGCATACGACCAAAGATCGACCACCGCATGCTTCATCATTTTAAGAAACGGCACACACATTTCCTGCAAGGCGTTTCCAATATAAAAATCCTCCTGCGGCGGCTTGCCGACGACCGTTGCCGGATAGATGGCATCCTTGCGCGCGAACACACGGTCGACGCGGAATACGGGAAAATCTGCGGAGTGGGAATAGTGGCCAAGGTGGTCGCCAAACGGCCCCTCGTGGCGGTCATCGCCCGCCGTCACGCTGCCCTCGATTAAAAATTCAACCTGCGAGGAAATTCGGTGTCCGGTTGTTTTACGGTGAAGCACCTCCAGCGGTTGACCTAGAATCAGCGCGGCAAACATGCGTTCGTCCACGCCTTCCGGTAGCGGGGTGATCGCCGCAAAGGTCAGGGCCGGCGGACCGCCCAGCGCAACACTGATCGGTAACGATTTTCCGAGCGCGGTGGCTTGTTGA
>JAUXGY010000475.1 GCA_030621805.1 Kiritimatiellales bacterium
ACTCTTCCAGGCCGAGGCCATCCTCTTAACGGCCGACGGTGAAAAGGATGCCATCAAGGCGCAGAACGAAGCCGAGGCCGCCGTGCTTAAAAACCGCGTCACGGCTCTTGGCGGCGGCGGCAACTTTGCGCGCTATACGCTCTACGAAAAACTCGGGCCGCGGGTGGATTCCGTGCTCAGCTCCGATTCTGCCGAAGGCATAGGTGGAATCTTCAACACATTCGCTCCCGCGAAAGGAGGTGCCAAATGAAGGATCTAATTAAAATGCTTCTTCAGCAGAATCTGTGGGTAAATTCTGGCTCGGGCAATCCGCCCATTGTGTGAAACAAAGCGATTTTGAGCACTTCGTAGCTGCGAAATCCAAAGCCTCTTCTGGTGACCAGATTTACTTTGCGGTTCATTCCCTCCACAATTCCCGAGGAAAACTGCTTTTTCGCTTTGAACCAGTTCATGATCAGGGGCTGGTGCGCCCGGATGGTCCGGACAAAATCCTTCATCGGTTCGAGCCGTGAGTGCATGGCTCGGGTACACCACTTTTCAAGATACCATTGCGCCCAGTATGGACTCTTGTAGTCCCAGAAGAGCTGGAAGCTTTCCTTGAGCTGGTAGGCACGCACGCTTTTGAGGCGGTATTGCAAAACGTCGTCGAGCTTGAGTTCCTGTTTCTCCGTGAGGTTCTCCGGGTTCTTGAGGAAGCAATATTTCGTGTGCTTGAGGAGGGTTTCGTCGTAGCCCTCTTCCTTCAGCTGCCTGACCTCGTCGATCCGTATCCGGTTGACCGCCTTTCCCAAGTGCTGGACGATGTGGAAACGATCGAGGATATTGAGTGCCTGCGGAGCTTTTTCAGCGATTACATTGAGATAGTTCTTCCACATGTCCGTGCAGATAAACTTCAGGGCTTGGGTGCGTTTGGTGCCGAACTCGTCGAAGATCTTGCGCAGGGTCTTTTTCGTGCGTTCGCGACCGATGAAAAGCAAGCGCCTCCGGCCTACTTCCAGCTGGTAGACCAGCGTAAGATAGTTGTGGCCTTGCCCAAACTGGATCTCATCAATGCCAATCGCTTCGACCCCATCGAGGCTGCGGTGCCGCAGTCCGTACTCCACGATGGACTTGACCGAACGGAACACCGTGTCCCAGCTTGTGCAGAATGACTCGGCGGTTTCCTTCCACGAAAGCTTCCGTGCCCAGCGGGCGAGGAACAGCTCGAACGCCTTGGTTGCATGCGACTTGCCGGCCGCCCACGGAACCCGCTCGACCTTCACGCCGCATTCCGGGCAATCCACCCGTCGCATGCGGTACTCGAGATAGACCGGAATGTTCCACAGCGGGATGAAACCGAACCGGCGCGTATCGAGCCGGTCGTAGAGTTTTCGAGGCTTTCCGCATCCCGAGCAGATCACCTTGCCATTCTTTCTCTGCCTGATCGTGGCCACCAACACAAGCTCACCCGCTCGCAACTCGAAGCAGCAATGCGTGTATACAAATGATTTGAGTGGGTGGACTTTGTTGAGTAGGGTTCTTATTCGCACTGGGACTCCATTCATCCTGTCGTTTTAGTCGACTGCATGATGGAGCGGATGCGCCCAGTGTGCTACTTATTTACCCACAGATTTAGCGGAAGACCCTAAAAAAGGAGGCAACGCTGCGGTTTTAGCACGGGTGTTTTAAAGCAAAATTAACTTTGCGTACTCCAGATTGCCTCCGCAAGAAACTCGCCGACGATG
>JAUXGY010000478.1 GCA_030621805.1 Kiritimatiellales bacterium
ATAACTCCGAACACCATGCCCTTCAGGCCCGCATCGGTAACACCATCACCATCCCCTGGGATGGGTTAGCGATCCCCTTATAAATGGAACCAACAACTATCTCTTTTTCCGCAAAACACAGGAGTAGATCTCAACCCCAAAAGACAAAATGAATAGAGGAATAGAATGAAAAAATACGGCCCCTTAAAACGCGTGCTGTTCATTACTCTAATTGGCATTTTTCCACTCAGTCGGGGGATTGCAAATCAACGCCCACCAAACATTATTTATATCAATACGGACGACCTCGGCATCGGAAAAGTTTCTCCCCTTGGAATGGATCCTGTCAGTGCCAAGATCATTAAAATGCCTCATTTGGATCAACTCAAAGAAGACGGGATGGTCTTCACGGAAGCGTATGCCGGCAATGCCGTCTGTGGTCCATCGCGCTGCACGTTGCTTTCCGGAAAGCATCCCGGCCACGCCATATGGCGGGCGAATCGCAAAACGATGCCTGAAGGCGTTTGGCCACCGGACTATCCGTTGCTCGGAACCGTTGCGCGCGATGCCGGTTATGTGACCGCCGCATTTGGAAAGATCAGTGCAGGCGGTACCATGACGCCGGAACAGATTTCCGCAACAGGCTGGGATTATTGGCTCGGCTATTTAGGTCACATTGACTGCCGCAGTTTCTACAACGACTACATTTGGGAAAATGGAGTGCGAAAACCGATCCCGGAAAATACCCAAGAAAAAATCGGCGACTTGCTTCCCGTACTGGGCGATAAAGGAATCTTTATTGAAGACCTCTATGCCGACAAAATCATCGACTTCATCACCACCCATAAAGATCAGCCTTTCTTTGTCTATTTCGCCAGCACCGTTCCGCACGGGGACGGTGGCCACGTCCCTTTCTATGGGCTCTGGACTCCCAGCCTCGAAGGCTACGATCAATACCCCGAACTTTCCCAAAGGGAACAGCTCTATTGCGCACTCATCACCCGCCACGACCGGAATGTCGGTCGCATCCGGGCTGCCGTTGAAAAGCTGGGTTTAGCGGAAAACACGATCCTCATCTGGACCTCCGACAATGGAGATGAAAACAGTTACTATGGGCACACTGACACGTTTGACGGAAATGGCCCATTTCGTAAAATGAAGCGTTCGCTCTATGAAGGCGGCATTCGTGTTCCCATGATCGCCTACTGGAAAGGCACCATTCCGGCCGGCCACGTATCGGCTCAGCAAACCACGCAGGTGGATCTCATGCCCACCCTGGCCGACGCCGGAGGGAACCCCGTTACTGCCGAAATGGACGGTATCTCCATTATGCCCACCCTGCGCGGCGAACCTGAAAAGCAAACCGCGCGCGAATATCTCTATTTCGAGTTTTACGAAGGTGGTCAGCAGCAGTCCGTCCGCATGGGCGACTGGAAGGCCTATCGTAAAGGCGGATGGAACGGCACCATCGAACTCTATGACCTCTCTAAAGATATTGGAGAAACCACCGATCTGGCGCAGCAGCGCCCCGAATTAATCGAGCGAATGGCGGCAATCATGAGAAAAGAACATGAGCCCCATCCCATCTGGAACCTCGACGAAAAGAAGTAAAACAGATTCGGCGTCGATTTTATGGGCACGAATTCCAATGATTTCTGAAACTAAATCATACGGAATTAAGCCGACTAAGATTGTTCCTCGCAGAGGCGCTGAGAACGCAGAG
>JAUXGY010000022.1 GCA_030621805.1 Kiritimatiellales bacterium
ATACCTTTTAAAAGCATTAAGGGAGAGAGCGTTGGCGAATATGAATTCGCGGACAGCCTTCTCGTTCTCGACAAGGGCGACCAAGCCGTGCATGAAGCGATTGTTGCGTACAACGCTCACCAGCGCGGAGGCAACGCATCGACCAAGAGCAAGTCCAACGTTTCCGGTACGGGCGCCAAGCCTTGGAAGCAGAAGGGTCTTGGCCGCGCACGTGCCGGTTATAAGCAGTCGCCCATCTGGCGTGGTGGTGCGGTGGCCCATGGCCCGCATCCGCGCAAGTATACAAAGAAGCTTTCGAAGAAAGTCACCAAACTGGCTTTCCAGCGCGCATTCAGTGCCAAGGTGGATCAGGGTGAAATCACGGTGATCGAAAATCTGGCTTTGGCAGCGCCGAAGACAAAGGAGTTTGTCTCCGTACTCAAAGGGCTTGGACTCGATCGCGGAGCCCTATTCATCGTGGAGAGCGACAGCGAAAATGTACTGCTGGCTACGCGGAATATTCCACGGGTCGAAGTTGTTACAGCAACGCTGGCCAATACCTACCAGTTATTACGCTATAAGAACGTAATCGTGACCAAGGCCGGTATGGAAGCACTGGAAACCCGCTTGGCATAAAGGAATCGCCGATATGAATAATTCAGCTGATGTAATCAAGAAGGTTTTGTTGACGGAAAAGGGCACCCGCCTTGCGGAGGAACAGCACAAGTATCTGTTCCGTGTGGCCAAGGAAGCCAACAAAATGGAGATCAAGAAGGCCGTGGAAGAGCTTTTCAATGTCCGTGTTATGGCCGTCAATACGATGCGCCGAAAAGGCAAGAAAAAGCGTGCACGCACGGCTAGTTTTGGAACGACCGCTTCGTGGAAGCGTGCGGTGGTTACTGTGCATGAAGAAGACAAGGACAAGTTGAGCCTGATCTAAGGAGTTTACTGCAATGGGTTTGAAATCACATAAGCCATATACACCAAGCCGACGGCACATGGTGCTCTCGGATTTCGCCGATATTACCAAGTCGACGCCCGAGCGCTCGTTGCTCAAGGGAAAGAAGAGCATGGCTGGGCGCAACAGCGCAGGTCGCATCTCAGTTCGCCACAAGGGTGGCGGCCATAAACGTCGTTACCGTTTGATCGACTTTAAGCGCGACAAGTTTGGTATTCCCGCCAAGGTTGCCTCGATTGAGTACGATCCCAACCGCTCCGCTCGTATTGCTTTGCTGCACTATGTGGACGGTGAAAAGCGCTATATCATTGCACCTTCTGGGCTGGAGGTGGGCACCACGCTCATGTCGGGACCCGACGCGGAGCCCTCTGTGGGCAATAGCCTTCCGCTGGGAAAAATTCCAGTCGGTACGGCGGTACACAACATTGAGTTGATTGCCGGCCGTGGAGGCCAGCTGGTTCGTTCTGCCGGAACGGTCGCTCGGCTGATGTCGCGCGAGGACGACTTTGCACATATTAAGATGCCATCGAACGAAATTCGGCTGGTCCGCACCAACTGCTACGCCACGATTGGTCGGGTGGGTAATGTGGACCACAATAATATTGTGATGGGTAAAGCGGGCCGTAAGCGCTGGCTGGGCATTCGCCCGACCGTTCGCGGTGTAGCGATGAACCCGGTTGACCATCCGATGGGTGGTGGCGAAGGCCGCACCTCCGGTGGTGGACACCCGCAATCCCCATGGGGACTGCTTTCGAAAGGTAAGCGCACTCGCGATAAGCATAAATCGACCAATAAATACATTGTTGAGCGGAGGAAGAAATAATTATGGCACGTTCACTGAAAAAAGGCCCGTTCGTAGATGGTAAGTTGCTTAAGAAAGTCCGCAAGATGGATGAATCCACCCGCAAAAGCCCAATCAAAACCTGGGCACGCGGCACTATGATCGTTCCTGAATTTGTAGGACACACCTTCAATGTACACAATGGCAAGGTTTTCGTTCCGGTCTTCGTGACCGAGAATATGGTAGGCCATAAATTGGGTGAGTTTTCGCCGACCCGTGGTTTTAGAACCCACGGCATGGCAACCGAAAAGACTGCTAAGTAAATTTGTTGAAGGAAGTACTGGATTTTAAAAACCAAAACCGTAGACTGTCCGCCCTTTACACCGTGGACAAGGACGGGAAGTGAGAACACGATGGAAGTGTCAGCAACAACAAAATATGTGAAGATGTCGCCCACCAAGGCGCGCGATCTGGCAAATAAGATAAAAGGTTTGCCGGTAGCCGATGCCTTGCGCATTACCGACTTTAATGCTCGGAAGGCTGCTCTCCAGATTGGAAAGACGCTCAAGTCGGCGGTTGCCAACGCGGAGAGCAACGAGGGTCTGCCGGTGGAAAACTTGTATGTAAAGAACGCAATCGTGGATGGTGGGCCGATGCAAAAGCGCTTCCGTCCCCGTGCACGAGGCATGGCCAGTCCGATCCAGAAGAAGACGAGCCATATAACCATAATTTTAACCGACAACGCTTAGTTGACGAAAGGAGACCGTTTTGGGTCAAAAAGTAAATCCAATTGGATTCCGGCTCGCTTTAAACAAAGACTGGCGCTCGCGCTGGTTCGCCGATAAGCGTGACTTCGGGAAATTGCTGAAAGAGGATATCGAAATCCGCGAGATGGTCGCAGGCCGTCTGAAAGATGCTGCGGTATCGGACATCTACATCGAGCGCTATGCCAACCGCATTCGCGTAACCATCAAGACGGCACGCCCGGGCTTGGTGATTGGTCGCAAGGGGGAGGATATCGATAAGCTTCGCGAGGTGCTTTCCAAACGCACCGGCAAGGAAATCTATATTGAAATCGCTGAGGTAAAGAAGCCGGATGCCGATGCCCAGCTTGTGGCTGAGAATGTGGCGATGCAGTTGGAACGCCGCGTTTCCCACCGCCGTGCCATGAAGCGTGCGTTGCAGATGGCGATGGATAATGGAGCTCTGGGGATTAAGATCCTCGTTGCAGGCCGGCTCAATGGTGCGGAAATTGCGCGTTCGGAGAGCTATAAGGAAGGCAAGATTCCTCTGCATACGCTCCGCGCAAATATTGATTATGGAACCACAGAGGCAAATACTGTTGCAGGAATCATCGGAATCAAGGTGTGGATCTGCAAGGAAGCCGAAACGAAAGCCTAGGAGTTTGACCCATGCCTTTGATGCCAAAAAGAGTTAAGTTCAGGAAGGTTCAGCGTGGTTCACGCAAAGGCCTCGCGATGACGGGCAATCAGCTCGCGTATGGCGAGTACGGTTTGCAGTCGCTGGAGCGTGGATGGATCAGTGCGGTCCAGATTGAAGCGTGCCGCGTGGCGGCCAACCGTGCCATGAAACGTAAAGGGAAGCTGTGGATTCGCATTTTCCCCGACAAACCGATTACAAAGAAACCGCTGGAAGTTCGGATGGGTAAGGGTAAGGGTTCGGTCGACCAATGGGTTGCCGTCATTAAACCCGGCACCATGTTGTTCGAATTGGATGGGGTGGCGGAGTCGCTCGCAAAAGAGTGCCTGCGTCTGGCCGCCACCAAGCTGCCGGTTCGTGTTCGCTTTGTTCAGCGGCACACTCACGACTAGTCAACAGGATTCGATATGAAGGTAAAAGATCTTAAAGAAATGACGATGGAAGAGCTGGATCAACAGCTGCAGGACATCAAGAAAGAGCAGTTCAACCTGAAACTACAGCAGGTTTCTGGACAGCTCGAGAATCCGGCTCGAATCAAGGATTTGCGCCGGTCGGTTGCCCGCATTAAAACCATCCAAAACCAGAAAGTTGAGGGGTAAAGGTATGGAAGAGGCAAAAAGACATCTGAGAAAAACACGCGAAGGCCGCGTGTGCAGCGATAAGGCTGACAAGACCATTATTGTAATGATCGAGCGCCGTGTACGCCATCCGCTCTACGGAAAGGAAATTCGTGTGAAGAAGAAAGTTCACGCACACGATGAAGAAAACCGTGCAAAGGTAGGCGACGTCGTCCGCGTTATGGAAACCCGCCCACTGAGCCGCCTGAAAAGATGGCGCCTCGTGGACATTATTTCTGAATCCTCCAAATAGGTTAAAGTGCGATGATTTTGGAACAAACACGTTTAAAAGTGGCGGACAACTCAGGAGCGCGCACCGTAATGTGCATTCGCGTTCTAGGCACCAAGCGCAAATTTGCGCGGGTGGGCGAGGTGATCCGGGTAACCGTTAAAGAAGCGCAACCCAACGGGGCTGTGAAAAAAGGCGAACTCTGTAAGGCCGTGATTGTCCGTACCAAGAGCAGCATCCGTCGTCGCGATGGAACCTGCCTGCGGTTCGACTCCAATGCCGCAGTGATCATTGACGACGCTGGCAACCCGCGCGGGACCCGTATTTTCGGGCCAGTCGCCCGGGAGCTGCGCGAAACCGACTACATGAAGATTGTATCGCTTGCGCCGGAAGTGCTGTAGGCGCATCGAGAGGAATTTATAATGAACAATGTTGTAAAATGCCACATCAAGAAGGGTGACACCGTTATTGTGATCGCCGGCGATGACAAGGGCAAATCCGGTAAGGTGCTCCAGATACTTCCGCAATCAGGACGTGCGTTGGTTGAAGGGCTGAACTTTGTGAAGAAGCACATGACTAAAACAGAAGACAACCCGCAGGGTGGCGTCGTGGATATTGAAGCCCCGATCGCGATTTCAAACCTTAAGGTGTCTAAATAACCGTTCCGGCTGGAACAAGAATTTTGGAGGACAGGTTCGATGGTCCCAACAATGAAAACCAAGTATAATGATGTGGTTGCCCCGGAGCTGATCAAGAGCCTGGGCTACAAAAATAAGATGCAAGTGCCAAAGATCGAAAAGATCGTGGTGAACCTGTGTGTCTCGACCGCCCACGACCGGGACGCCTTGCAGGCGGTGGCCGATGACATGGCGAAAATCACAGGGCAGAAGCCGGTGATCACCAAGGCGAAACTCAGTGTATCAAACTTTAAATTGCGCGAAGGGATGCCGATTGGTGCCAAGGTCACGCTGCGCAGCAACCAGATGTATGAATTCATGGATCGTCTCATGAACGTGGCTTTGCCGCGAATCCGCGACTTTCGCGGGATTCCTGGAAAGTCGTTCGACGGTCAAGGCAACTATTCCATGGGCTTGCAGGAGCAAACCGTGTTTCCTGATATCGTCCCGGACAAGGTGAAGAAAGTGCACGGTATGGATATCACGTTTGTGACTTCGGCAAAGAGCGATAGCGAGGCCAAGGAGCTTCTCACGCTGATGGGCATGCCGTTTGCAACAAGCAATCAATAAGAAGGTATAACAATGGTTTTAACAGATCCAATTGCTGATATGTTGACCCGCATTCGCAACGCGAATATGGCGGAAAAGAAAGACGTGCAGATGCCGCACTCCAAGATGAAGAGCGAGATCGCACGTCTACTGAAATCGGAAGGTTTCATCAAGGACTACACCATGGAAAACGAGGAAGGAAAGAGCATGCTCAAGGTTTTCCTTAAATACACGGTGGAGCGCGAGCCGATTATTCAGGGGCTGCGCCGCATCAGTAAGTCCAGCTGCCGCAAGTATGTGGCATCGGATGAGGTGCCGCGGGTGCTGGGTGGAATCGGGGTCGCTATCTTGAGTACCTCTTCCGGGGTCATGACCGATAACGAAGCCAGAAAACTTAAAGTCGGAGGCGAAGTCCTCTGCTACATCTGGTAAGGGGTTTAGCTATGTCTAGAATAGGAAAAGAACCAATTTTAATTCCCGCCGGTGTAACCGTCGAAGTATCCGGGCAGGTCACCACGGTTAAGGGCGCAAAGGGCGAGTCCGCCTTTACGTCGCCCGCACCGATCGGTGTCAAGGTCGAAGACAACTCCGTTGTGGTTTTTCGCACGGATACGTCGAAGGCTGGCGCGGCGCTGTTCGGCACGGTCCGTAGTGTCATCAATAACATGGTGATTGGCGTGGAGAAGGGCTATAAGAAAGAACTCTTGATCAATGGCGTTGGTTACAAGGCCCAGATAAAGGGAATGGACATCATCCTGTCGCTAGGTTTCTCGCACGACATTACCTATACCATTCCGGAAGGAATCAAGGTTGAGGTCAACGGCGGAACCTCCGTGACGATTGAAGGGATCGATAAACAACTGGTCGGACAGGTAGCCGCACGTATTCGTGACTACTCGCCGGTCGAACCGTACAAAGGCAAGGGCGTTCGCTACTCCGATGAGAAAGTTCGCCGCAAAGAAGGCAAGGCGGTTGCATAACCATGAGTATTAAAACAAAAAAAGATTTAAGAATTCGCCGCCACCTGCGGGTGCGCAACAAGATCCAAGGCACGGCCGAACGTCCCCGCATGGCGGTATTTCGTTCGAACAAGAACCTTCAGGTGCAGTTTGTTGACGACGTCGCTCGCATTACGCTCGTGGGTGTGTCGACCGTAGGCAAGAACGCCGATGCAGCGAAGGCGCTCGGCACCAAGGCTGCCGAACTGGCCAAAGCCAAGGGCATCGAGTCCGTCGTGTTCGACCGGGGCGGTTTCGCCTTTGGTACGAACTTAAAATTACTTGCTGATAGCGCCCGTGAAGCGGGACTCAAAATCTAGTTTTTAAAGGAGTTCCCACATGGCTGAAGAACGCACAGAACGTAGGGGTCGCAACGACCGGAACAATAACCGCAAGGGCAGAGGTCGCGGTGATCGTAAGGATTTCAAGGAAAAATCGGAATTCGAAGAACGGGTGGTTCACATCAACCGTAACTCGAAGGTGGTCAAGGGTGGACGTCGTTTCAGCTTTGGTGCACTGGTGGTCGTAGGCGACCGCAAAGGCCGTGTCGGTTACGGTCTCGGCAAAGCGGCCGAGGTTGCAGAGGCCATCCGCAAGGCTGGCGAAGTGGCGAAGCGTAATCTGACCACGGTCACGATGCGCGGCACCACGCTCCCGCACGAAGCGATCGGAAAATATAGTGGAGCTCAGGTTCTTGTCCGTCCGGCCTCCGAAGGTACCGGAATTATTGCGGGCGGCCCGTGCCGTGCCGTGCTGGAGCTTGCCGGGGTGCGCGATGTTCTCGCAAAATCACTGGGCAGCAACAACCACTTGAATGTAACAAAAGCCACTTTGGTTGCCTTGGGCCAGCTGCGCTCCAAGGAAGAAGTACTTGCAACCCGCAAGGGTTAACCACAGCAACGAGGATTTAGTCATGGATTTGCATTCATTGCAGACAACAGAAGGTTCCAAGCATCGGAGGATTCGTTTGGGTCGTGGTCGGGCGTCCGGCAAAGGTAAAACCTCGGGTCGCGGGCATAAAGGTCAAATGTCCCGTACCGGTAGTGTGCATAAGCCGCTATTCGAAGGTGGACAGATGCCGCTCGTGCGCAAACTGCCCAAGCGCGGTTTTAACAACTTTACCCGCAAGACTTTTGTTCCGGTCAACCTTGATGCTCTCTCGAAATTCGACGAAGGCACCGAAGTCACCATTGAACTGCTCAAGGAAAAGGGCCTCGTAAACGGTCGTTTCGATGGGGTAAAGATTCTTGGAAATGGAAGCGTGGAAAAAAAGCTGACCGTTAAGGTCAATGCATTCTCTGCGACGGCGAAGGAAAAGATTGAAGCGGCCGGTGGCAGCTGCGAAATCGTCTAATAACCAAAAGGTCCGTTCCCATGCTCTCCGCTTTTGTTAATACCTTTAAGATTACCGAACTAAGACAGCGTATTCTTTTTACGCTGGGTTTGGTTTTCATATGTCGGATGATTGCAACCATTCCACTGCCCGGGCTCGATGTACTGCAACTCCGGGAAGCCATCGCAAGCATGGGCGGTGGCGGAGGCGGTGGACTCTCGGGAATGTTAAACCTTTTCAGCGGCGGCGCACTCCTGAAGTGTTCTATCGGAACACTCGGTATTATGCCGTATATCAGCGCGTCCATTATCATCCAGCTGATGACGGCAGTTATTCCGCACCTTGAAAAACTCGCTCGCGAAGGCGATGTCGGCCGTTCGAAAATCACCCAGTACACGCGTTATCTGACCGTAATCCTCTGTGTCGTGCAAGGCTTTGCTATGGCGGCTGCTCTTCAGTCCGGCACCTATTTTGGGATTCCTGCTTCGGTAGTTAGCATCAATGGGTTTGGCTTTATCATCCTTTCCGTCATGGCGCTGGTTGCCGCTTCACTGTTGCTGATGTGGATGGGTGAGCAGATTACGGATCGAGGTATCGGCAACGGTATTTCAATTCTTATCACGGTAAACATCATCAGTAGCATGCCCATGGCCGTAAAGTCCTTGGTTGATAAGATGACCCCGGTTGACGGTATCGCTGAAATCGGTCCGTTTCATCTCGTGCTGTTACTGGCTCTTATTTTCTTTGTAATCTTGGGTGTGGTTGCGGTAACGCAGGCTCAGCAAAAGGTTCCCGTGCAGTATGCCAAGCGCATGGTGGGCCGCAAGATGATGCAGGGCGGAACCCAGCACCTGCCGTTGCGTGTTAACTACTCCGGTGTTATGCCGATCATTTTCGCCTCCGCCATCATGGCGATTCCGCCCATGGTGATGAAAATTCTCCCCTTTGAGTGGGCTAAGGAAATGGCGGGTGGATTTACCCCGGACTCCTTTTGGTACATGTTCTGGTTCGGCCTGATGATTCTGTTTTTCTCCTACTTCTGGGTCGCCACACAGTTTAACCCCATCCAAATTGCTGATAACCTCAAAAAGCAGGGTGGCTATGTACCCGGAATCCGTCCAGGGCGCCCGACCGCTGAATACCTTGATCGAACCATGACACGACTGACTTTGGCGGGTGCAGTCTTCCTTACCCTTATTGCCGTGATGCCGAATGTGATGACCGCCCGGTTCAATGTGGACTGGATCGTGGCCTCCTTCTTTGGAGGAACGAGCTTGCTTATCATCGTGGGAGTCATGCTCGATACCATGCGCCAGATCGAGTCGCATCTGCTGATGCGCCACTACGATGGCTTCATGAAAAAAGGTAAGTTGCGTAGTAGAAGATGACCGCAATCATCCTGTTGGGCCCGCCCGGTGCAGGCAAAGGTACCGTAGCCGAAGTTCTGGCGGAAAAGGGATATACCCATATTTCCACTGGAGCCCTCCTTCGCGAGCAAATCCGTCTTGAAACTCCATTGGGCATGGATATTAAGGCGCGTATGGATCAGGGAAGGTTTGTTTCCGACCGGGTTGTGGTTGAGATGGTTCGCGAGGTGCTCGCCTCGGCCGGTGGAGAGAAAAAATTCCTGTTCGATGGATTCCCCCGCACATTGGCGCAGGCGGAAATATTTGATGGTATTCTCCAGTCCGAAGGAACCTCCATCGATGAAGTTATTCTGCTCGAATGTGCAGATGATGCGATTATTGAACGCCTTTCAGGCCGCCGAACCTGCATAAAGTGCGGGATGGTCTATCATGTAAAATATAACCCGGCCTCCTCAGCAGGCGTTTGCGATATCGATGGCTGTGAATTAATCCACCGCCCGGACGACAATGTGGAAACCATTAGGAAACGATTGGATGTCTATGCGGAACGGACCGCTCCGCTTATTGCTTACTATAAGGCGAAGGGGCTTATCCTCCCCGTGGATGCCTCGCAAAGTATTGACGCAGTCCGCAGTACAGTGCTGGAAAAACTGAGGTAGATTGCTCTATGATCATTATCAAGAAACCCAATGAATTGGCCGCCATGCGCATTGCCGCAAAAAAAACGGCCACTATTCTCCATAAAGTGGCTTCCAAGGTGGCCCCCGGCGTAACCACCAAGGAGCTTGACGAATATGCCGCTGAACTCGCCCGCAAGGAAGAAGGGCGTTGTGCCTTCTTTGGGTATCACGGATTTTCAGGGCATATCTGCTCCTCCGTCAACGAAGAAGTGGTCCACGGAGTTCCTGGGCGGCGCATTATTCGCGATGGCGACATTGTCAGTATCGATTTCGGCCTCGTCTACGGGGGCTTCGTTGGAGACACCGCCACCACCGTCGCTGCGGGGGCAATCGATCCCGAATGGCAACGTCTGCTCGATGTAACGCAACGGTCGCTCCAAGCGGCAATCTCCAAGGCCGTCGAAGGCAATCGGCTTTCCGATATTTCCCACGCGGTTCAAGAGGTTGCGGAAGGGGAGGGATTCTCGGTCGTTCGCGACTTTGTCGGCCACGGTATCGGACGCGAAATGCACGAAGACCCGCAAATCCCGAACTACGGACCCGCCGGGCGCGGTCCTGTTCTCAAGGCGGGCATGACCTTTGCCATCGAACCCATGATCAACCTCGGTGTCCATAAGACCGAAATCCTCAAGGATGGATGGACCGTGGTCACCAAGGATCGCCTCCCTTCGGCTCACTTCGAACACACGATTGCCGTTGGAAAAAACAAGGCCGAAATCCTCACCATCCCGGATGCCGATGAGTCCCGTGGTACGGCCCTGTAACGAGTGTGCGTTTCATCAGTTTTTCGCGATGTATGCGCGGACGATTTCATCGGCTAGATCGAATGGAGTGCTGGGTAGTGTTTTGTTCAGGACGAGGCTAATGGTGAATGAGTATCCTTTTAGCGCTGGATAGTGTCTGGCGTACGTCGTGTAACCGGGTCCTCCTCCTCCGTGCCCGTAGGCTTCGCCAAGCGGGTCGTTATGACCATGCATGAGTCCAAGGCCATAGGTGGCTTGGGTGGGCGGGGGCAGGGGGTAAGGCACACTGACAGTCTTTTTCATTTCGCGAAGGGACTCGATAGAAATAAGTTTCCCTGCGAATAGGGTGTCATAAAAATGGGCAACGTCACTTACCGTCGAAATCAGGCTTCCGGTTGCAATCCACCCCGGACTGTATTGAGGGCGGAAATCACCCTCGATTGAGGGATCCTCTCCTTCGAGTAGTGTAAGGTCAAAATCGGGTTCAATAAATCCTCGGGTGTTCGGCATGCCTACGGGGTCTAAAATAGTTTTCTGAAGAAACGCATAGTAGTTCATTTGGGATTTCTGTTCGATGAGTTCTCGAAGCAAACCATAGGCGGGGTTTGAATAGGCCCAGCCTGCGCCGGGAGGAAATAATGGAGTATTCCTTAATCCAACCTCCATAAGGCGTTTATATGACCAGGGTTTACCTGGATGGGAACGTAGTGCATCCTGGTATTCACGAGCTGAAAAATAGTCAGATAACCCGCTCGTATGGTTAAGGAGTTGCCGAACAGTGATGGCATGAGGAATTAATGTTTTTGGAAATATACTGGAGAATGTTTCATCCAGAAAGTCGCCCTGTTCTTCACATAACTTTATAATGGCAACGGCTGTAAAGGATTTGGAGATGCTGTAAATGTAGTACGGTCTCGAATGATCGGTTCCCGAAAGCAACCCTGCGGAAAAAGTTTGAATAGCCCTATTTTTAGAAAGGGCAACTAACCCTCCTTTGCATCCTGCTTTTAAAATCGCAGCACGGAGCATGGGGGAGGGATCGAAGTTCATGGTTCCCGTTTCCGATCTTTGGCCTTTTGTCGGAGGTCTTGGAAGAAGCCTTGCATGATGGCTTTGCACTCGTTTTCCATGAGACCGGTTTCAACGTCAACGCTATGGTTGAGGTCGGCGGTGTCGAGAATCTGAAATTTAGAGATAGCTCCGCCGCGGATGGGATCGGTCATTCCCCAGATGACTTTTTCAATGCGGGCGAGAACAAGTGCTCCAGCACACATGGGGCAGGGCTCCTTGGTCACATACATCACCGCACCGTTGAGCCGCCAGTTACCGACGGCTTGGGTGGCTTGGGTAATGGCCAGGACTTCGGCATGCGCGGTGGGATCCTTTAATGTTTCGGTCTGGTTGTGTGCTTTCCCAATGACTTCGCCGTCCTTGATGATGACCGCGCCGCAAGGAACTTCACCCTCTTCGGCGGCGATTTCGGCTTGCCTCAGGGCCATGCGCATAAACTGGATATGGGGAGAGAGCTTATCCATAAAACCCTACTGGTTCGGAACGATGACGTTGAGGGCGC
>JAUXGY010000400.1 GCA_030621805.1 Kiritimatiellales bacterium
AGAACCTCCTTATTGAGGGCAAACACCGAGGTATCGTCGGCTCGACGTGCATAGACAAAGTCGGGCCGATCCGGAATTTCATCACCAAATACCAGCATCCGCGACGTTCCATCTGCACCGCCCAAAGAGACCTGCCGAGTCTCGCCCTGCAAACCATAGACTGAAAAATCGGAAACGTTGTCCGCAATAAAATCATTTTCACCAATGCGCAAGGCTTGTAGTTTATTCAGATAGGCCTCCACTTCGGCCTCACCGGCCATGGTAACGAGGGGTTGCTGGATCTGCCAATTGCCCTGGGTTCCCTTCACGATCTGGATCAAGCCTCCCGTTCCGCGAACTTCCAGCTGACGGCTTCCCGCAAGATCCGCCGAGAAGGCCACGCAATCGCGCAATTGATCCGCCGCCACCGGCACAAAATTCCTCAAAGCCTTAGAGACGGTGTAGATATTTTCATCGCCCTCTTTCTTAACGTAGACCATGCTTCCAAGTGACCCTTCCCGGCCCAACAGCAAAACATGCTGCCCCCGATTGTCGATGGCCGTAATGCGCAGAGAGGGCGGTGAAAAGCCATATTCGGACTCATCAAACCCGCGAACCTTGAGTTGCTTTGCCGTAATGGTGGTTCCTTTTCCAAAGGAATTCAGCCCCCGCACCATGCCATGAACCCGAGCTATATCTGCGCGACCCAGCCCCTGCCCGGCGCTACCCGTCATCCAAACCCCATTTTCCTTCACGCATTTGATCACCAAATTAGTGCGCTGAAACTCCAGCGAAATCAGCGTATCGACATTTAGGTCGAACAATGTAATCCGTCGGAGTTCCTTCGATGGAATTTTTTCCCGCCAGATGTGCTGCACAAAAACAAAGAGGCCTAGCACCCCGATGGTGGCCAATAAAATAAGTGATGAACGACCCTTCATAAACCCAGACCCTACTTTCTTCTCCGGGCCCATACCATCAGGCCTCCTGCCACGGCCAGAAACGGTATACCGACCACATTAATCCAAAACAAATTATTCAGCTGTCGGCGAGTGAGGCTCAGCTTGATTTCCTCGATCGGCTTCGGCGCAATCGCCATTAATTCCTCGCGATCCAACAGCCAGTTTATGGAACTCATGAACAAGTCCTGATCTCCGCCCGTCAGAGCCCCGTTGCTTACAAAATCGGAATCGCCGAATACCACCATTCGTGAGGGCTGGATTTGCACATCAAGCATCTTTTGCGGAGCCCCGCGCTCAACGGCTACCGCCAGAGAAAATGGCCCGCGCAAATCCCCCGTATCCTCGTTAAACTTAGCCGACAGATCATCCACTTGCGTTTCCGACCAGCTCTTCTCAGAGGTCATGGCCAATTGGGTCACGCTGGGTCGATCGTCATCTCCGGCCGTATCCCCTTCGGGCCACAGCGGCATAATTGAACGCGGAAGATGGAACCGTGCACCTGTACCGCCACCCAAAGGCTTTGTGATGGGATGCTCAAAGTAGAACCCCACATATACATCGCTCCCTTTGAGCGTATTTTTCGGATCGAGGACAAAATCATTGCGAAGACCAACGCCCCAACGACGCAGCATGGGCTCCAGCCCGGTCTCCTTGAGGGCATCCAACAGAACCATCACCCGCCCACTCCGCCGGAGATAATCCTCTATCATTTCAATCTCGGTGGTGCTCATGACTTTTTTGGGACCGGCAATCACCAAGGCCGCGGCATCCTCCGGAATCTGTTTTTCCGCATTCAGCATCAGCTCTTTTAATTCAAGGCTGTCACGAAAGAGCGACGTTCCGATCCGAGAATAACCAGAAACCTGATCGAACTCGGTTACCCGCTTTTCACCGTGGCCGACCAAGAAATAAACCACTGGGGTATCGCCTTGAACAAGCCCTTGGATTGCACTCGAAAAGGCCTGTTCCCCCTTGAAGGAAGAGAGAGAGGGCTCTCTCTGATTCCCAACGATTTTGACATCCGCCAAATCCTTTTTCTTCACCACCTTGCTTTTTCCTTCGACTTCGAACACCACCACCTGAACTTCAGTCAGTCCATATTTTTCCGCAAGCTTTTCGGTACGCGCCAAGTCTCGTGCGGGATCCACCCACTCCACCTGGATGTTCCTAGTGTGGTATTGGTACTCCTCCAACAGGTTTTCAATATCGTGGTAAAGAGCGTTCTCTTCCTGGAAAAACACAGTCACCTTCACGGGGTAGTCCAATCCTTTAAGAAGATTCGTGGTTTTTTCCGACAACGCGTAGTATTTCCGCCCACTAAGATCGATTCGTGCCGGATTGGTTAGCGCAATCCAGTTGACCAGCAAAACCACGACCAGCGCAAGTGCCAGCGATGCGACCTTGTTCAAGTTGGATA
>JAUXGY010000129.1 GCA_030621805.1 Kiritimatiellales bacterium
ACATGGCTACGATCCGACTTCGACACACTTGCTGGAAAACGGCACCAATATCCGCATGGTCCAGGAACTGATGGGGCACAAGGATGTGAAGACGACGGAGATCTATACGCATGTGATGAACAAGGATCTCGATGCGGTGAAGAGCCCGCTGGATCTGCTGTAGGGGCGAGAGAGGGAGAGGAGGCTTGAAGTTTGTACCCTCTCGGTGGCGAAGCAGTGGGGGTCGAAAAGCGGGTGAGTGCTTCTATGGGAAGCGGAAAGTATTTTCGCTGCACGGCAAGTCGTTGTCCCCCTGCGGGGGAGAAACGACACTACACCTTTAAAGTTCAAAAAGAACCGTGTCGCTACAACGTAGGGCGGAGTGCTCGGCGTTGATGGAGGAGTCGTCTGGATGTGGTTTTGTCCCGAACAGCTTCTTGGCTGTATCCACCTGGCTGGCCTTTTTGGGGTAGCCCCGCTTTACCACCCGCTTCCTTTAGTGAATGTTCGCCGCCTCAAATGCTCGGCGAAGGCGGTTGATCAATTCGGCGGCGGGTTCGAGACCGATGGAGATGCGGATGAGGTGGCGGGATGCTCCGGCTACTTCGGCCCAGTCGAGTTCGTTGTAGTGGGCGAGCAGGATGAAGGGGCAGCAGAGACTGAAGCGGGTCCCGAGGTTGGGGCCTTTGGTGATTTCCAGCGCGTCGTAGAAGGCTTTGGTGTGTTCTTCTGCATCTATCAGTACAAAGGAAAAGAGCCCTCCGTAGCCGCCGCCGGGCCGCTTGACGCGATCATATCGTTCTTTGTCCGTGAAGGCGGGATAGTAGACCTCTTCCACTGCTGGATGCTGTTGTAAAAACTCGCACACCTCCAGCGTGGTACGGTTGATCTGTTCCACCCGTTCGCGGCAGTCCTTGGAGTCCTCCGCGAGCTGAACCAGATCGGCCGAGTGGTAGGCTTTGGGTTCGTGCAGCGTTTTGAGCAATTCGGTAAACCGATCCGCAAAGCGGGACGTTGGATTAATGATGAGCGCGCCGCCCATGACATCGCTCGATCCAGAAAAATATTTGGTGAGGCTGATGATAGAAAGGTCGGAACAGGGCAGGGTGTTTTGGTTGATGCAGGCACCGAGCGTTTCGTCGATAATGAGCGGGAACTGGTGGGCATCCGCCAGCGTGCGGAGCTGGGCTAAATCAACACAGGTCAATAGGGGGTTGGTCGGGAACTCGCAAAACAGCCCGGCTATTGGGGTTGATTCCAAGGTCTTTTCCAGCGCCTGAAGATCTGCCGCATCGCCACGCGGGAAAAAGAGCGCATCGCGGCGGCCCATCTTGTTTTGAAGCTTGAGGGTGTCGCCATAGGGAAAGGCAAACTGCACGGTCGGGCGGTTGCTGTGGATTTCCTGCACCATTAGAAATGCGGCATGGATGGCGGCCATTCCGGAGGGGAACAGGTAGACGTTGCTGGGCGTCGTTCTTGTATGTTCCGCCACGCGTTCAAGAATCTGATGGCGGGCCTCGGTGGCGTTGGGGGACGGACACTGTTCCAACAGGGCTTCGGCGCAGCGGGAGGTGATGCCTTCGCCGGCGTGTTGCCAATATTCCTTCGCGGAATCGGCACAGTTGGCGGGGTAGCTGATCAGGTTCTCGCGAAGCTCAACGCGGGCATCGGGATGCTGGGTCAACAGATAGGCTTTGCAGCGTTCCGCCGCCTTGGGGGTGGTGTAGATTTGGACCGCCTCATCCTGAACGGTTTTAAATTTACCGAAGGCCTGTTCCACAAGGGGATGGTAGAGAAAGCGGGGATACCCCTGGGTCATTTTGGCCATGGTGGCCGGATCGCGTTCCTCATAGCCCACGACGTCCTTCCAGCGCGGCAGGCACATGGAGATGGCATGCCGAGTGGGCGGTATGGGTTTGCCCAGATCTTCGGCACGACAGAGTGGGTGGGTGAGTAGGGTTTCTTGAGGCATGGGGCTAAAGAGCGTCTAAGGAGCGTTGAATGTCTTCGATCAGATCGTCTGCATCCTCGATGCCGACGGAGAACCGGACCAGGCCATCGGTAATACCAACGGCTTCGCGTTCTGCTTTCGGGATGGAGGCGTGGGTCATCGATGCGGGGTGACAGATGAGCGATTCAATGCCGCCGAGGCTTTCGGCCAGCGAGAAGAGCTTTAGGTTAGAAATTAGTTTCAGGACCTGCTCGAACGGCAGGTCGAAGAGGGCGGTTACGATCCCGCTGCCCCCGCGCATTTGTTTCCGGGCCAGCGCGTGCTGCGGGTGCGAGGGAAGGAAGGGATAGCGCACGGTTTCGGTGCAGTCCAACCGCTCTAGATAGGTGGCAACTGTCAGCGCGTTCGCGGCATGTTTTTCCATGCGAAGGCTTAATGTTTTGAGGCCGCGCGAGATGAGCCAGCAGTCGAAGGGCGATGGGTTGAGGCCAATCGCCTTCTGGGCAAAGACCATCTTTTCGTCCCACTCGTTGGAGTTGGTGCAGACCACGCCGCCGAGGCAGTCGGAATGCCCGTTGATATATTTGGTGGTGCTCGAAAGGCTGAGGTCGGCCCCGAGCGCGAGCGGATTTTGAAAGTAGGGAGAGGCAAAGGTGTTATCGACCAATAGCTCGGTGCCTGCGGCGTGGCAGGCGGTAGCGACGGCCTCGATATCGATGATTTTAAGGAGCGGGTTGGTGGGGGATTCGATCCAAACGAGCGCGGGTTTTTGCTGTTCGATCTCCGCAAGATTGGCCGGATCGCTGAAGTCGAGATATCCGATCGTTACCCCGAACTTTTTAAAAACCTGGTCGTAGATACGGTACGTGCATCCATAGATATTTTCTTCGGCCAGCACGTGGTCGCCCGCCGATAGCGTGGAGATCACGGCGGTGACGGCGGCCATGCCACTCCCGAAGACCGTTGCATGCTTGGCCTGCTCCAAATGGGCGAGCGTTGCGCCGAGGCGGTCGAAGGCGGGGTTGCCCGAGCGGGTGTAGTCGTAGCCGTGCGTTTGGCCGGGTTCGAGTTGGGCAAAGGTGGAGGTGAGATAGACCGGCGGAATCACTGCTCCGGTTTCCCGATCCGGTTCCTGTCCAATGTGAATGGCTGCGGTATCGAATTTCATGGGCTTTTCCCGTCCGGAGTTTAAAAAGTAAGCAATGAGGTCATGTTTATCGGTTTTGTGCGCAGAAGGTAGCGTGTCAGGGTGGATTCGTCAAACCCGACCATGGCTCAACGCACCGGCTTCATTTATGCATGGACGCGGCAGGCCAATTCGGATACGTTTTGCGGCTCACCTATTGAATGGAAACAAGCCATGGCAGACACCGATATTTATAAAAGCAGAGAGCCGGTTCCGCAGGTCTCTTCGGATGACCCCCGTTTCCGAAAGGGGCGTCGGCGCCGTTCTTCGAGTCGCCGGTCGTTTGACGAACAGGACCGCAAACGCCGGAGCAAAAATTCGGGTCTGCGCCGTCTGCTTCATCTTTCCCGGAAGTCGGATAACGAGAAGCGTTTTTGGTGGGGTATTTTGGCGGTGACCGTGGTGCTTTTGGTGAGTATTGCCATTTGGCAGTTTTGGTATATGGAATATGTGGCGCGTAAACAGGCGCGCCAAGATGAGCGCTACGAGCTGATCCATTCGGCCGAGTCAGCGGCGGAATAGGTTGCGCAACTTTTCCTTGAGCACCCCCGCCTTGTTTCCGCCTTCCGCATAGGGTGGCGGACTGATTTCCACATCGATCCGTTCCTCTTGCATCCCCCCGAAAGGAGCCGCTTGGTTTTCCATCCATACCATCCGGTATTCCATCTGTCCTGCGCGGTAGATGTAGAAGCCGATGAACGCGAGCATAAAGTTGGGCTCGTAGGGGCCGATGATACCGAAAAGCCGGACCTTTAAGCCAAAGAGCCCGACCAGCACAAAAATACCGCAGAAATATTTTCCGACCGTTGCCGCAATGCGGGTGGCCTCAACCCGGCTTTTCTTGATCGACAGGGCGGCGCGGAGCACCCGTCCGCCATCCATGGGGAAGACCGGCAGAATATTAAAGAAGAAAAGCATGCCATTGAGGTAGCCCAGAAATTCCAGCCACGCCACTTGATAGCAGAGAATCACCAGCACCAGACTAACGGCCGGACCAGCCAGCGCCACCATGATTTCGTCCGCCGGTCGTTTTGGAATATTCGAGATTTTTGCGGCACCACCAAAGGGGTAGAGAACAATCTCGTGGATAAAGCTGCCCTTTGCCCGAGCCACTACGGAATGCCCCAATTCGTGCAGGAGCACACTCCCGAAAATACCCGCCGCCAATATAAGAGTTACCAAAAGGCCGACATTAAAAAGGATGGGAACCAGAACAATGACGATAAGTAGCGAGATGTGCAATCGGATGGGAATTCCGAAAACTGATCAGATGGATAGAGCCTTTTTAACCATTTTCATCTTGTTCCCTTTGGAGCGGGTTCGTAGTTCCGCCTTTAGGCGGTCTGTGAGCTGAATGTGGATACCGCCTTAAGACGGTATTACGAACATTTTTTAAAACCCAGTAAACTTGGGGGAGGCAGGTTCAAAAACAAGTGTAAAGCGCCGATTTCCATTCAAGGGCGTTGACAGGTCAGGGCAAATACTCTTTTATCCGGAAATTCGGATATATGGATTGTAGGCGAGATTTCCACGGTGCTGACGGTAGAAAAGAATATGCAAAACCCGAACAAAGATGAATTGGAAAATCTGATTGCGGTAGGCGAAGGTTTTTCGCTGGAGTTTAAGCGTACGGCGGCGCATCTGGGCCGCGAGATCTGTGCGTTTGCCAATTCCGGTGGCGGTCGGATTTTGGTGGGTGTGGATGACGCTGGAGCCATCGTCGGTATTGGAAACCTCAACCGCGTGAAATCGGAAGTGCAGAATGTCGCTCGCTCCATGGAGCCTTCGCTCCTCCTGGGAATGGACGTGGTGGAAGGGGTTCTTGTCGTATCGGTGCCGTCGGGAGAGAACAAGCCCTATTCCGCCAATGGAAAGTTTTACCTGCGCGATGCCTCCACCTGCCAGCAGATGAGCCGCGCTGAAATCCGCGAATTCTTTTTCAAGGAGGGGTTGATCCAGTTTGATCGTCAGCCTTGTTCTGCCTTTTCGATAAATGCCGATATGGATGCCCGCAAATATAGGGAGTTTTCTAGTGCGGCCTCCTTGCCGGCCGGACTTCGACGGGCGGATGTCTTGCGTAACTTACAGCTGGTTGCCGACGGGAAAATGGCGAACGCCGGTGTGTTGCTTTTCAGCAAGGATGTGTCGAGGTTTTTCCTCCAGGCCTCGGTGGTCTGTGTTCTTTTTCAGGGAACCGGTAAAAGCAAGGTGCTGGATAAAAAAGTTTTCTTCGATGGGGTGGACGCGGATTTTAAGGGAGCCATGGGGTGGCTGCTTGCGCACCTCAACACCGAATACATTATTGGAGCCGGAACCCGTGTTGAAAAACTTGAACTACCGGAAGAGGCCTTGCGGGAGGCGTTGCTCAATGCGATCGCCCATCGGGACTATCGGCTGTCCGACCATGTTCAGATTAATCTTTTTCAGGACCGTGTTGAATTTATCAATCCCGGTGGATTGGTTGCCGGGCTTAAGCGCAACGATCTCGGCCGGATCAGCCGTCCTCGGAACACCTTGCTGTTTTCGCTACTCGAACGGATGTCTCTGGTTGAGAACATTGGTTCCGGGATCAAGCGTATGCGCGATGCCATGAGGGGGTACAATCTTGCCGCACCCAACATTGAACTGGGAGAAACTTGGTATTCTATCTCATTTCCTCGACCGGAGTCGGGGCCGGAGTCGGGGCCAGAGTCGGGGCCGGAGTCGGGGCCAGAGTCGATTCGAACAAGAATCCTGTCGGCCTTGTCGGAGGGCGTTCTCAACAGCAGTCAACTTGCCAAGGCTTTGGGACACAAAGGGGTTTCCGGTAAATTGAAGAT
>JAUXGY010000387.1 GCA_030621805.1 Kiritimatiellales bacterium
AAGCTCATTACTCGGGAACTCATCGTCCTGTTCGGTGTGGTCGCTTTCCTGAGCTTGATTTCCGTATTGTTCGATGCGCCACTCGAAGGTCCGGCGGATCCGAACCATCCGACCAACCCTTCGAAGGCTCCGTGGTATTTCCTCGGGCTGCAGGAGCTGGTCAGCTATCACGGCTTTATCGGCGGCATCGTGATTCCTGGCATCATGGCGGGCGGCGTAATGGTGCTACCGTACATCGAAATCTTTTTTGAATCCTTCACCAAAACCTACCGGAAAAATATTCCCGGCGTCTGGTTTGCGAGGGAGCGTAATCTTGAAAACGCGCTGTTTATTGGACTGTATATTTTCATGCTGGTGCTGATCCTGATCGGGGTCTACTTCCGCGGCGAAAACTGGGCCATTGCCTATCCGTGGGAGCATGTGGTAGGGGGAGGACACTAAAATGATTAAGGATTATCGCATTTTATTGGTATTGGCTTTTGCCGGTCTCGTCTTTTTCGGGATGTCGATGTACAAGGCACTGGATCAGGATTTTACCAAGCATCAGAAGGAATACTATAAGCTTCTCGGCGAAGAGTTTCCTGGCGCGGAGATCAAGCAAGTCAATGTCAAGACCCCGGGTGGAGGTATGGTGGTCGACCGCTGCCAATCCTGCCATATTGGAGCTTCCAATCCGGATGCCGTGGGCTTTGAAGCACCGCTGGCGACCCACCCTCCGATTGTGACGGGAACCGAAAAGGATCCCCATGAATTTGGAAAGATGGGTTGCGTGGTCTGTCACGATGGCAATGGCCGTGCGCTGGATCTTCACGATGCCCATGGTGAATACCACGGATGGCCAGCCCCGTTGCTGGTGGGTGAAGTGGCCCAGGCCAATTGCAATCGTTGTCACGCCATGGAAAGCGGTTCGCTGGCCGGCGCAGAACTCTACGAGAAGGGGCGCACCCTCTTTCTTGAAAAGGCCTGCTGGGGTTGCCACACCATTGCAGGGATTTCCTCCTCCTCACAAGCTCCCGAGCTGACCGATGCCGGGGGAAAGTTTACCTATGAATATCTCGTTGAATCGATGCTTGTGCCGTCGGCCAACATTGATCACTCGAAGATGCCAACCTTCGCATGGATTCATGAGGAAGATACGGTTTCGGCGATCGCCACCTATCTCAAGGGTCAGCAGAAAACCCGTTTGCGCTCTTCCGAAAGCGCGCCCATCGGCTACATCAAACCCGCATCCGAACTCGCCCGTATCACCGAGCCGAGCGTTGAGGCGGGGCGTAGTTTGTTCGCGGGTACGCCTTTCGAAGGATCTGTGGCCAAAGGTGGATGTGTGAATTGCCATGCCTTCCGCACAAGCGACGGTGATGTTGCTGGCGGAAACATCGGCCCCGAGTTGACCTGGACCCTGCGGAACCGTGGGCGCACTTTTGTTAAGGAACACATTGTCAATGCACGTTTGCATGTGGCCGATTCGATCATGCCGACGTTTAAGGACTATAATGACGCCGAACTTGAAAGCATCGTTTCATTCCTCGAAACGCTCGACTATAAAGCGTCTGCAAAGCTGGATGGGCAGGCCCTGTACGATACCTATTGTTGGGCCTGCCACGGCGAGAATCTGGATGGACGCGGCGATGTGGCGCCCATGCTCGATCCGCTTCCGCGCGACTTTAGCAAGTATCAGTTTGTGAGCTCCTACGAAACCCGCTTCAAGGATTCGATCCGCGACGGGGTGACGGGAACCGCCATGCCGACGTGGAAGAATATTCTTTCGGACGAACAGATCGATACGCTCGTGGCCTTCATCAAGGAGCAAAGTCTGGCGGATACGAAGACGTTTACACGCATTGATAGGGCGCTTCCGAAGGTCGGCGATCCAGAGCGACTGGACTACAAACAGAAGGGCACTGCGCTGGTGGCCGGCGACCCGGATCAAGGGTTGGAATCCTACCAAAAATTCTGTACCTCTTGCCACGGAAAGCTGGCGAACGGAAAAGGACCCAATGCCTATTTGTTGGAGCATCCGTTGCCGCGCAACCTGATTAACAAGGAGTTCTTGAACCAGACGGCGGTGGACGACGATCGGTTGTATCAGTCGATTCTGCTGGGTGTGGCGGGAACGCCGATGCCGGCCCATGACCACCTCACGGATCAAACCATTCTGGATATCATCGCCTTCATCCGGGCCAACACCACTGAGGAATCCAAGTAATGAAACAAGATACCGCTGCAAAAATGATGATCATCTCATCCGTCCTTTTCTTTGGATTGGCGCTGACGATGGGCTTGTTGACCGCGCTTAAATTTATTGCACCGACGGTTGGGGAGATTGAATACCTATCCCTTCCACGAGTACGCATTTTGCACACCAACGTCAACCTGTATGGTTGGTTGCTACAAGCCAATATGGGGATCCTGTTTTGGATTCTTCCCCGTATTCTGCACACCAAGCTTTTTTCCGAAAAGCTG
>JAUXGY010000366.1 GCA_030621805.1 Kiritimatiellales bacterium
AGCGCGGCAACCCTGTGGTGATGTCGCTGACCGGCCATGCCTACTTTGATGTTGCGGAAAGCAAACTGCCCGGTGAACCGCCCACGGCAGGGTGGATCCCGCCCATCTCGCTGGAGAAAGCCTATGAATGGGATCCTCTTCCGAAGGGGCTTTCGGGCCATGCCGCCAAGAATCTCCTGGGAGCCAGTGGGTGCATCTGGAGCGACCAGTTTCTTCACAAAGCCCATATCCTTGCCGATAAGCCGGGTGAGGGCACAGCCAAATCCGAGGCCTACATCGACTATCTCTCGCTGCCCCGCATGGCGGCGTTGGCCGAGGTGACCTGGACGCAACAGGACCTACGCGACTACGAAAATTTTACCGAGCGGATGAAGCGCATGTATGTCCGCTACATCCTCGCTGGCTACAAATTCCGTATGCCGACCCCGCTACTCGCTATCGATAAGCAACCCGACGGAGCAATCCGAGTCGCCGCCACCAGCCCGATCGAAGGCGGCACCGTGCGCTACACGCGGGACGGATCTGCGCCCTCTGCTGCCTCGACCGAGGCGAATAAACCCATCCTCGTCGGCCGCGACGAGATCTTCAAAACCGCCACCTTCGCCCCGGATGACCAGACACAGAGTCTAACCTACACCTATGCGGACGGCTCGCAGAAATATGCCCAGCACGGCAAGGTGTTTGGCGAATGGAAATCCGGGCAACCCGGAAATGGAACGCCTAAGGAGATGACCTTTGACGCCACGGGATTCATTAATAAAAACGGTGAATACCTCATCACCTTCCTCTACACCAAGGGCGAGCAGCGATTGGATATCGACGGCATCGAGGTTGTGAAAAACGACCAGCGCGTTGTTGCCAAGGATATCCACCATGGCACCACGGGCGGGGCGCATAAAAATAACACGTATAAAATCAAGATCGACAGCTACGAGACCGGGGCTTCATTTAAGGTGAAAGCCCAGATCTATGGCGATACCGGCACCGATTCCAACGGGGTCGTCCTCATCCGCCGTATCAAATAGCAGATGATCTGCTCTCAGGAGCCGGAGGCCGAAAGAACCTTCGATTCGCCGGCCTTGAGTGCAACCGGTACGGTTTTGCTTCCGTATTTGAGGGTGCAGCGTCCGTCAACGGAGGCGGTGATTTTGGCCTCGGCTAGCTGGCCGTTTTTCCAAGCGAGATCGACAGTGTAGCCGCCGCGCGCGCGCAGGCCTTTGACGCTGCCGGTGGGCCATGCTTTCGGCAAGGCCGGGAGGAGTTCGATCAGGGGATCGCCCGTCTTTGGATCCTGTACTTGCGACTGCAAAAGCATTTCGCAGATGCCCGCGGTGATCCCGAAGCTACCGTCGAGCTGTAGCGGCGGGTGGGTGGTAATCATGTTCTCAAGCATGTTGTATTGGAACAGACCGCGGATCATTTCATGGCATTTTTCGGGTTCGCCAAATCGCGCCCAGAGAGCGGTACGCCATGGCCAGGTCCAGGAGCGGCGGCTGTCGCCCACGGAGCCGCGCGTCTCGAGCGAGAGCTTGGCCGCTTCGGCAAGTTTCGGCGTGTGTTCGCGCGAAATTTGGTGCCCCGGGTAGACGGCAAAGAGGTGGCTGGTGTGGCGGTGGTTGCTCTTTTCCAGTTCGGGCTTTTCGCCCATCCATTCCATGAGCTGTCCCCATGATCCAATCTTGGGGCCATAGAGTTTCTTGATGGTTTTTTCGAGCTGCTTCTGGAGCTTGGGCTCCGTATCGAGAATACGGGCGGCGGCGAGCGTGTTGCCGAAGAGGTCCCACATCAACTGCTGGGCGTGAGCCGTGCCATCCTCATAGGGGCCATGTTCGTGAGACCAGACGTTGGGAACCACCAGCTGGCCATTCGGCAGTTCCTTCAGGTTTTCCAGCCAGAAAAGGCTGACATCCCGAAGCCAAGGCCATGCGGTTTCTTCGAGGAAGGCTTCATCGCGCGAAAAGGCGTAGTGCTCCCAGAAGTGCTGTGCCAGCCATGCGGTCCCTTCGATGTTCCAGTTCCATCCGCTACCGCCAAAGGGGTTGATGCTCATGCGGGTGACGTAGCCTTGGGTCTCGCCGTACTTCTTGATGGTATGCTCGCGGTAGACCGGGGCACCCGCCACGAGCATGTCGAAGAGCGGGTTGGCCAGCTCGGGCAGATTGGCAGTTTCGGCCAGCCAATAGTTCATTTGCTGGTTGATGTTGGAGTGGAAGTCGGAGTGCCACGGCGGTTGGTTGCGGTTGTTCCAGATGCCCTGCAGGTTGGCCGGGAGCGTACCGGGGCGCGAGGAACTGATAAGCAGATAGCGGCCATATTGGAAGAGGAGGGTTTCCAACCCGCGGTCGTCGCCCTCCTTGTTGTAGCGCTTGATGCGCTCGTCGGCCGGGAGTTCCAGTGCGGCGTTCGGGGGGGTGCCCAGATCGAGCACCACGCGACCGAAGAGCGATTGGTAATCTTTAATGTGGTCGGATTTGAGCTGTGCGTATTCTTTCTTGGACGCGCTTGCGATCCATTGCTCCAAGCGAGGTGCGGGATCCTTGCCGCGCCATTCGGATGCGCGATCCATTTTAT
>JAUXGY010000268.1 GCA_030621805.1 Kiritimatiellales bacterium
TCTCAATCTTTGTTCCCGCGAATATAAGAGCCGCATTTATGATGGCGAGGTCAAAGGCCTTTCCGTGGTGAAACCCTATGTTGGGGTGAATGCCGATGTTCCGTCCGATGCCACCGTCATGCGTGTGGAGTACGATAACGATCGCGGCGTCATTCTCGCGGAAGGCATCAACCCATGGTATTCCGATATCGATACCTACGACATGACCACCTCGGTGATCGACGAAGCCGTTCGCCGTGTCATCGCCGTCGGTGGCGACCTGAGCCGCATTGCGATCCTCGACAACTTTTGCTGGCCCGATCCCGTCGAGTCCGAAAAGACGCCCGACGGAGCCTATAAAATGGCGCAGCTCGTTCGTTCCAACAAAGCGCTCTACGACCTGACCACGCTCTACAAAACCCCCGCCGTTTCCGGTAAGGACTCCTGCAAGAATGATTCCACGCGCGGCGGCAAGAAAATCTCCATCCCGCCGACGCTACTCATCTCCTCCATCGGCCAGATCGACGACGTGGCCAAAGCGGTCACCATGCCGCTCAAAGATGCGGGCGACCTCATCTACGTCATTGGCGAAACCAGGGATGAGCTTGGTGCATCGGCCTACTACCGCAAGCTCGCCGAAGAACAAGGCACCCCCGAAAACTATGGCGGAACCGTCCCGGTGGTCGATGGGGAAACCGCGCTCAAAATCTACACGGCCATGAATCAGGCCACCAACGCCGGACTGCTCAAATCCGCCACCACGCCCAGTAAGGGCGGCTTGGCCGTTACGCTTTCACTGATCGCCATCGGTGGTCAGCTCGGTGCGGAAGTGGATCTGTCCGGTCTCGGGCTGGACGCAGCCACAGCCCTCTTCTCCGAATCCAACAGCCGCTTCATCGTGAGCGTCGCTCCCGAAAAGGCCGCAGAGCTTGAAGCCCTGTTTGCCGACCTGCCGATTGCGCGGGTTGGAGCGGTGACTGAAGGAAAGAAACTCAGCATTAAGGGTGCTGTTTCGGTTGAACTTCAAAATCTGGTTCAACCCTTCAAATCCACCCTTCACGGAGTATAGGTCGAATAAGTCCTATGCGACTTATTCTTCAAAAAAGGAACCCACCCATGCACGGCAAAGACGATCTGATCAAGGCTCACGGAGGCTACCGTGATCTGAAATCGTTCCAGATGTTAGAGATCGTCTTTGATGCAACGGTGAAATTCTGCGAACGTTTCGTGGATCGCTTCTCCCGCACCACCGACCAGATGGTTCAGGCCGCCCGCTCCGGGTGGCAGAATATTGCGGAAGGATCGCAGGCTTCCGGGACATCCAAAATTTTTGAGCTCAAGCTCGTGAGCGTGGCCAGAGCCAGCCAGGAGGAACTCCTGCTCGACTATGAGGATTTCCTGCGCCAGCGCTCAAGAAGTGGGAGAAAGATTCCGAGGAGGCGCTGTTTGTCCGGAAGCTGGGGCAAAATAGGATAGGTCTTATACGACCTATTTGGAGACTAGAAGCGCAGAGGTCTGCACCAATATTATTATCTGTCTGATCCACCAAACCAACTATCTGTTGGATCAACAGTTAAAGGCGCTCGAAGCTTATTTTCTCGAAGAGGGCGGTTTCACGGGGCGGCTCTACCACAGCCGCAGGAGACACGGAGCGATTGAAGAACTGGAGAAAAAAGAATGGGCAGTTTAACAGTAGATGGAGCACTCCAGCGCTTGTGCGTGTGGCGGGATGCGGTGGATGCGGAGGCGTTGCAGGTTCTTCGGGACAATTGGGATGAGGCGGCTCCGATTCTTCTTCTTGAAATCAAGTCGGCGGAGCCGGTCGATCCGGAGAGCGGGGAGTGGATGGCACCGCTTTTTGTTGCGGCTGTTTTTCTCTGCGGCGAGTTGGGCGTGGAACAGGCCTTGGAACCCCTGCTTGATCTCTGTACCGGGGAGAGCGATGAACACGCCTTTTTCCAAGAAATCACTTCGTCGGCATTGGGCGCGATACTGGCCCGTTGCAGTGGGGGGAAACCGGATCGCCTGATGGAGTATTTTGCGGACGAAGCGAGCTCGGATTTTGGCCGGATTATTGCGCTCCGCGCCTTGGTGGAGTTGTTGAATTTGGGCAAGTGGACGGAGGAAGAGTTTAATCTCTGGTTTGTTCGGGAGATGGAGTCGGGGGAGGGAAAGTCGGAGTTTCTGCGTTCTTTCCTCTTTTCCCAAGGGCTCTATTTGGTTCCCGAGGTTGCCCGGAAGTCGGGCATGGACTATTTCAAGTCCGGCGGCAATGCGGGAATGGGCAAGGTGTTTGATTTGGAGATGCAGCAGATTGATCAGGGTCTGGCTTTGGATCGTTCGATGTTGTCTTTTCCGTTGGGCTCGGCGGACCAAGAGCTGGAGGCTGTCATCGAGAACCGGCGGGTGGATAGGGAGGAGAATGATTTTTCCGACCTCATGCAAAATCCCGAGTGGCTGCTGGAAATCCTGGAGAAAGAGGATCTGGAGTATGAGCCGCTGGAGCATCCGGATGTCCGGCGGAATGCCCTGTGCCCGTGCGGTAGCGGGAAAAAGTTTAAGAAGTGTTGCATTAACAACGATTTTGTCCGGGTTCCGACTACGCTGCTAACGTGGAAAGGCACGCTGATTAAGGACGATGATTTGCTGGCAAGCAAGTTTATGGAAGCTGGGTTTCTGCATAAGGAGCAAGGCAACGAGTTGGAGGTCTTGGCGACCGGGATGCTTTTCGCTGAGTTGCTCAAATTAAAAATCCATAAGGGTATCACGCGCCCGGATGATGTGGAGGCGCAGGGATTGTTTGTGGGTTACGAAACCGTTTCCGCTTGGATCCTTCTGCTTTTATCGTCGGTGATTGGTTGTTTGATTCGAAGCGACCAGACGGGGTTCTATGCGGAAGAAGCGGTTCGATGGTTAATCGATCAATTTGTGGATGCTCCTGTGGGGACTAGGAAACAGATGCTGCTGGCTCGGGCGCTACTCGATTCGTGGACCGATGTCCGGTACGATCACGCCCTTGCTGATCTGCGGCAGATCCTGGAGTGGGATCCCAAGCATACGGTTGCCGCGTTGGTTTTGGCCGAACGCTACCGAGTCCATCTTTCGAATCCCGACCCGGAGGCGGCTCGCCAGGTGCTGGAGGCGCGGCTGGCCCAGGGGTTCGAGGAAGAGGAGGAACGTAAGCTAGTGCAGAAAAACCTGGATGGGTTGAACCGGAACGACGGTGATGGTTGATTTTTCGCTGGAAACGCAGGTGGAACGCCAAGGCACCCCGGTTGGGGTGCTTTCGGTTTTTTCAACGTCGCCGAAACGCTTTGCGAAAAACTATTTCTACGCTGGATCAATGGAGCCGGTGCATTGCATTCGGGCGGAGTTTGACTATGACGGGGCGCGGATTCCGTTTGACCACAGCCGAACTCCAAGTGTGGAGGCGGGGGTGGATCTGGTTCATTGCGATTTAGCGACAGAAAAAAAGTTGCAGACCGTTTTGGCTGAGGCAAATCTCTCCAGTCTAAGAAAAGTTTATTTTTGGATTGATGCCTCCGACCCGCGTAAAAACTGGAAAACCTGTGTGTCGGATCGCGCTTGGTTGCATTTCATGGGAGAGACCGTCCCTTTGCTG
>JAUXGY010000479.1 GCA_030621805.1 Kiritimatiellales bacterium
GGTCAACCTGGTTGAATGTGATTAATTGCGAGACGGTTCCGAGCATCAGCATCGTCAGCACGCCCCACCAAGCCGACGAGCGTAGCTTATACACGCCGAGGAGTAGCGCAATGCAGATCGCAGAACAGCCCAGCAAGACAACCGCTCCCTGCCCTCCGGAAAGAAGGGTTCCGAAAAACGGCACGGCAAAATTATAGAAGCCCATCATCAGAATCGATCCAGAGGCCATCGCCAGAATGATGACCAGAACCAGCACCGGCAGCGGGCAACGCTCCGTCCACGACGGGCCGGGGTCGGACTGTTCGATGGTAGCGCGGACATTCCGGTTGCCGTAGAAGAGGATTCCTATGGCCGGAAAAACAAGATAGACCAGCGTCAAAATTCCGATGGTGAAAGCCAACGTAATCGCAATCATGGCCTCTGACATCTCAACAGCGGCGAAGATTTTCGGCATAAAGAACGTCATCATGATCATCGCCATAATTCCACACACGAGCGAGAGCCAGCTCACCGCCAGCATCAGCGTCCGTGTCCAGCGCCGAGCGCGGATTGTACCGACTCCCATGGTGATCAGCCCTGCGGCCACCACCCCATAAACCGCCATGCCCGGAAGGATCTGCGAGGCCGAAAGCTCGCTCGGGGCGATCATCAGCGGAATAAACATGATGGCCGCCATTAATGCACAGAGCAATCCACCCAGCAGTTCAAAAATTCCCATCACAATTAGACTGGCTTTCTTGTCTTTAAATCCATCTCCCATGGTCTAGTTCCTCTTGGTTGCCCTTTATCAACGCGCAGTCTCACCTTGGTCATTGACCTGTTTTTCAATTTCGACTGCCCGATCCCAAAACTTGAAAAACAAACCGATCCTGATGTTTGATCTGGCTTTCTTCTGTCTATGGATGCCTCTGGAGGAGAAAACTCATCCCAGGGAATGGTTATAATCTCACTACACATCGGACATATTTTGGCCGTCCCCTCATACCGCCGGGCAAATGATACCGTCTCGTGGCACTCCGGACATGGGAACGTGATTTTCAGGTAGGAACGTCCCGGTGCTCCGTCTTTCCGAGGAAGCAGCCACACCACAAACAGAGCCATGACAGGAAAAACTATTTCCAGACCGATAAAAAGCCTATCATAAATCAAATAGATGATCCATGGGACTCCAAAGCTCAGGACTGTACCGAAAACCAATACGATGAGAGCATTGTACCCTTTTGACTTCGCTAGATAGTAAGTTGGCAGCAGAAACAATACTGCTAGTGCCATTAGCTCCATAACTCATCCTCTGCCAACATGATCATAATAATAATACAACGGGCTTTCTTCCATTAATCCAACCGCATGCGGTTGCGTGGCGGGGCGGACTTGGGTTTGGCGGCCTCTTCTTCGGCCGCTTTCATGGTTTGGCAGAGTCTAATGAAAAACCGCTACGCAACAAGTCGATATCCAGCCGACTCAATGCGCGATCCAAAGCCAGCCCTCGGTTTCATATTGATTCAAACAGGAGGAACTGCAAGGGTCTTGTCCATGCCAGCAACCTATATCAAAAAAATTCTCGAAGCGACGGTCTACGACGTGGCGCACGAAACCCCCCTCCAGAAAATGGATTCGATGAGCGCGGCTTTAGGCAACACGGTGCTCGTTAAACGCGAGGATTTGCAGCCCGTGCATTCCTTCAAGTTGCGCGGGGCCT
>JAUXGY010000360.1 GCA_030621805.1 Kiritimatiellales bacterium
GCATCTTCCCGCGAAGGCTCGCAACCCGCCAACCTTCAAGGAATATGGAGCTATAAACTCAATCCCTCGTGGTCTGCTAACTGGACCATGAATTGTAACGCGCAGTTTAATTATATCGGCGCGGGAGTTGCGGGCCTTTCGGACCTGGGGGAGCCCTTCCGACGCATGGTGCAGGAAGCTTCCGTGGATGGAGCCAAAGTCGCGAAATCGTGGTACGGCTCCGACGGATGGGTCTTTCATCATAATCTCGATCTGTGGCGGGCTGCCATTCCCTCCGGCGGGAGCGTGCTGTGGGCGACGTTCCCCACCGGCGGCACATGGTCTTCGGTTGAGCTTTTTGATCTCTGGAAATTCCGCTACGACAAAAAAGAGCTTCAAGAACTCTGGCCGCTGCTCAAAGGCAACGCGGAATTCTGGCTGGACAACCTCGTGAAGCATCCCGAAACGAAGGAGCTGGTTTCCTGCCCGGATGTCTATTTTGAAAACACCGGAAAAAAACCGGACGGATCAACGGTTCTTCTCTGCTCGGCTCCGGTTTCCTCGACCATCATCATCCGGCAATCTTTTCTCGATCTGCTCGAGGCCGCCGAGTTGCTGAAGATTAAACGCGACCCGGTGCTTGCAAAAACACGGGAAGCCTTGAAACAGCTCCCGCAACTCGAAATCAACAGCAAGGGTGAAATCCGGCAATGGAGCCGCGATCTGGAAGACACGTGGCAGGAAAGCGACCCCACTCAGCTGTTGGTTATGAACGGGGCCATCTACACGAGCCAAATCTCTCCGAGAAAGACGCCGGAGTTAGCCGAAGCCTTGGGCCGCATGCTGAAAAAAAGAAACCTTGGACTCGATGGTCAAGCATCGTGGCGCGCCGCCTTCCCCGCCAACACCTATGCTCGACTCGGCGACGGGAATAAATGCCAGGCGGTTATTGAAGCCTTCTACCGAAAATGGGCCAACCCGAATCTGACCGCTCGGTTTATTCAAGCGGATTGGGAGATCGACGGCAATCTGGGCATGATGGGATCAGTACAGGAGTGTCTTGTTCAAAGCCACGCCGGCGAGATCGAACTGTTGCCGGCCCTTCCCGATGCATGGCGAAAAACCGGGTTTGCAAAGGGCCTCAGAGTCCGAGGCGGATACATCGTCAGCTTCGCATGGAAAGACGGAAAGGTGACGGACTGGACGCTGCAAGGCAACAACCCGAAAAAGGTTAAATTGCGCGTCAATGGAGAACTCCGGACGGTAACCCCATCCGACGAACCGGTGACGGAGTAGCCTTATCTGGAAATACGCCCATGCACCGATGCGGCAAAATCGGTTGTCTCAGATATAGATAACCTCCCCGTTATACAAAAAGCATCATGTACTTCGGGAGCCACATCGATAAGTATAGTTGAATGCAATCCGTTCTATTTTGGCTGACGGATTAATCATTAAGGAGAGACGATGCTGAGTTGGAACAATGATGATGAGCTTTTCGAACTGTGCCGAAAGGAGCTGTTTTCCGCCGTACTTGGCGATGTAATGGATATCATGGGGTATACCCACCAGTTCCTGCCGCCGAAGATTCAACCGTTACGCGACGATATGGTGATTGCGGGCCGGGCAATGCCGGTGCTGGAAGCCGATGGCGATGGTGGTGGGGGTCCGGGTCGGGCAAATGATATGCTGAACCAGCCGTTTGGCTTGATGCTGCGGGCACTGGATGACCTGCAGAAAAATGAGGTCTATGTCTGCACGGGGTCATCGCCCGACTATGCGCTCTGGGGCGAGCTGATGAGCACCTGTGCGATGAACCGAGGAGCCGTGGGTGCGGTGGTGGACGGCTATTCCCGTGATACGCGCGGCATCCTTCAGCAAAACTTTCCAACCTTCTCACATGGCCGCTATGCGCAGGATCAGCGTCCACGAGGAAAGGTGATCGATTTTCGCTGCACCCTTAAAATGGGTGCGGTCAAGGTGGCTCCCGGCGATATTATTTTCGGCGATCTGGACGGGGTTTGTGTAATTCCGAAGGCGATCGAAAAAGATGTCATTGAGGCTGCGTGGGAAAAAGCGCATGGCGAGAAACAAGTCTTCGAGGCCATTAAGGGCGGCATGGGCGCGCAGGCTTCGTGGGATAAATTCGGGATCATGTAAATGAATGCTGAACTTTTTTATTCTATCGATTGCGATCTGGCCGAAGGACCGGTCTGGCACGACGGTCACCTTTGGTGGGTGGACATCGAGGCCGGTCAGTTACTGAATTCGGAGGGTGCGGTTTTTAAGGCTCCCTTTTCAATCGGCACCGCCCTCCCCTGCTCGAGCGGCCGCTGGCTGCTAGCGGAGGAGGAAGGGTTTTCCTTCTGGGATCTGAAGGGGGATCCCCAACGATTCTGGACGCGACCGGACGCAAGCCCCGACTACCGATTTAATGATGCTAAGGTTGCTCCCGACGGCTCGGTCTGGGCGGGATCGCTGAAGCGCGGAACGCTTACAGGCGACTGCACGTTCTACCGACTGGGCACCGACCTTCAGGTGGACACGGAGATTACGGAGATCGGCCTGCCCAATGGGCTGGACTGGTTTGCTGATCGCTTCTATTTCACCGATACCGGTGCGCAGAC
>JAUXGY010000349.1 GCA_030621805.1 Kiritimatiellales bacterium
GGTAATGCTACGGTGGAGGTAATGCTGGAATACTCGACCTTTTCGCAGAGTGGATTCGATGCTTCGATGGACGGTGGGTGGGGCCATTTTTTTGGTATTGCAAATGTTGGAACCGTTGCTTTGCTCAATATGCGGGATGCCGATCTTTCGTCCGTCACCGACCTTTCATCTATGTACACTGCGGATACATTGGAGACCTTGCTGCTGGAAGGGGCGTTGCTGGGCGATGTGGATGAAATCGATGATCTGGTGCTGAACCTGGATAGCCTCACCGATCTGCGGCTTTCGCAGGATCAGTGGGATGCAATGGGGGCTTTCACCCAGACTGCACTGACGGATTGGAGCGTGCAGTCCGGCAACAGCATGGTCATCCCTGAGCCCAGCGTAATCGCGTTGGTCGGCATCTTCGGCGGTGGCATGTGGTTTGTTCGCCGCTACTTTCAGATTTAAGATCCTCGTTTAAACCATTCGCTGAAACCGGTTCGTTCGCGAGCCGGTTTTTCTTTACGTAGACGGAGCATCTTGCTCCGTTGGGGCGGGCTTGTGCGCTAAACCCAGCTTTGCATCGGATAGAAATGCGCGGTGTTTTTCCTGAACGGAGCAAGATGCATCCGTCTACGACTTTGAACCTTTTCCCGGAACCCCTTTATGCTATCTTCCATGAGCAAGACGTGGAGGACATAAAAATGAGTGCACTGAAAGAATCGGTTGTGAACATGGTCAAGGGCTTACCCGAGAATGTGACGTTGGATGAGATCATGGCTGAGATTTATTTTAAAACCCAGATCGACGCCGGACTCAAGGAGTTGGACGAAGGGAGGGGGCTGTCCCATGAAGAAGTTCAAAAGCGGATGTCGAGATGGCTGATCGCATAGTTTGGTCACCTCGGGCTGCTTCGCAACTCGAGAGCATTTGCGAGTATATTGCAAAGGATTCCCCTGTCTATGCCCGGATCTTCGCGCAAAATATAATGACTCTTGTAAAGGCCATTCTGGCCTATCCTCAAACCGGGCGGATGGTTCCTGAATACAATAATCCTACATTGCGGGAGAAGATCTACGGGAACTACCGCATTGTTTATCGAGTCCAGTCCTCGGGATTGAGATTGCCGCCATCTGCCACAGTGCACGTCAACTCGGCCGTGCGCTACCCAATTCAGGCGAATAACCAAATCGAGTCCGATTTTTTTGTGACTTCCCTTTGGAATTATGGCTCAATGCGCGTTTCATCTTTTGACGGGTAGGACGATTTATGAACATTGAAGAACAACTCGATTTCCTATCGGCTCGCGCGGTCGATTTCATTGCACGCGACGATCTGAAAAAGAAGCTCGAAAAAGCCGCAGCTAAAGGGCGCGGGCTTCGCATTAAATATGGTGCCGACCCCTCCGCGCCGGACATCCATCTCGGCCACGTGGTTGGGCTGAACAAACTTCGCGAGTTCCAGGATGCGGGCCACACCGTCGTCTTCATCATTGGCGACTTTACCGGCATGATTGGCGATCCCTCCGGGCGCTCGCAAACCCGCAAGCCGCTCACGAAGGAGCAGGTGGCGGTCAACGCCAAATCGTACCAGGAGCAGGTTTTCAAGATCCTTGACCCCGAAAAGACAGAGGTGCGTTTCAACTCCGAATGGTGCGGCAAGATGAAGTTTGACGACGTCATTCGCCTCACGGCGCACGTCACGGTGGCGCAAATGCTCGCCCGTGACGATTTTTCTAAGCGCTATGCCGCCAGCCAGCCGATCTCCATCGTCGAGTTTCTCTATCCGCTCGTGCAGGCCTACGACTCGGTCATGGTTGAAGCCGACCTCGAACTCGGAGGGACCGACCAACTCTTCAATCTGCTACTCGGCCGCGAACTGCAAAAGGTGATGGGCCAGCCGCCGCAGTGCGTCATGACGCTCCCACTGATCGAAGGCCTCGATGGTGTGAAGAAAATGAGCAAGAGCCTCGATAACTATGTCGGCGTTGCCGAACCCGCGCGCGAAATGTATGGCAAGCTCATGAGTGTTCCGGACGATCTGATGTGGAAATATTTTGAATACATCCTCTGCTGGCCGAAGGACGAAGTGCAGGCCATGCACGCCAAGGTGGCCAGCGGTGAGCTGCACCCGCGCGCCGCGAAGGATAGGTTGGGACAGGCCGTCGTCAAACGCTTCATTGGCGAGACCGAAGCCAAGCAGGCCTCGGAGGAGTTCACGCGCATCTTTGCGCAAAACCAGTTGCCGGACGAAATTCCGGAGGTGGTCGTTCCTGCCGAAGAGATGGGGCTATTGGCCCTGATGGTGCAGGCTGGGCTGGCCAAGAGCAACGGTGAGGCGCGTCGCTTGGTTACGCAGGGTGCGGTAAAGATTAATGATGAAAAAGCGAGCGATCCCCGCATGCAGATAATCCCTGAAGATGGCATGGTAATCCGCTCGGGAAAACGCGGCTTTTCAAAAGTGAAATTAGGATAGATAAACACAAAGGCACGAAGAGCACAAAGGTGTATTCTTTGTGAGCTTGGAGTCTTGAGTGAGCTGAGCGAACGGGTGTTTAAAATTTAAGTGAAGTATTGGAGGTTTAGGATATGGCGGGGCATAGTAAGTGGGCAAACATTAAGCACCGCAAGGGAAGGGCCGACGCCGCGCGCGGTAAGGTTTTTAGTAAAATCGGCAAGGACATCATGGTGGCCGCATCCGCTGGCGG
>JAUXGY010000463.1 GCA_030621805.1 Kiritimatiellales bacterium
CACCTCGATGTGGACATCCGTTTCGGCTTTCATCAGTTCTCCATCGATCTGGATGGGCGAGGCACTTTTGCGGTGGACGGTCATGGTTTTAAAATGGCGGTTGGTAACCATGGGAAGATGATGGAATGTTTTTTCGATGAGACGATGGATCTGGCTAAGAACCAGAGGCAGGTCTTTTTTTTCGATGGCAACAAGTTCGAGGTCGCCGCTGTCGGCCTTCGCGTCGGGGGCCACGAGTACGTCGCTCCCGAATTGAGAGAGGTTGGCGACCGTGAAGATAAGCGGGTGTTTGAAGTCGATAGATTCGCCGTCAATATCGATATGAAAGGGTTGCGCTTTGTATTCAAACAATTGCTGAGCTCCGGCTAGGACATAGGGAGCAAGCCCGCGAAACGGGAGTTTTTCAAAGCCTTCCACGAGAGCTCCGTCCCACGCCATGGAACAGGTTACAAAAAAGAGGCGTTCATTGGCTTTCCCGACGTCGATGCGCTGGGTGCGACCGTTGAGTAGGGTCTGGGCGGCCTCGGCGGGATGGAGTGGGATTTGGAAGTGACGGGCAAAACCATTGCCACTCCCGGCGGGAATAACGCCCAGACGCGCATCGGTTCCAACCAGTGCGCATCCAATGGAGTTGACCATGCCGTCACCGCCCACCACGAGAATGGTGTTGGTGCCGCGTTCGATGGCGCGGTGCACCTTGCCTACCCCATCGGCGGCGGACTGGCTAAACTGGAAGGAAATATCGTATTCGGGCGTGTCCCAGACTTTCTCAATGGCAGAGATAAAACGGTAGGGCCCGCCGGTTCCGGATTTTGGATTAATGAGTACGAGGACTTGTTTCATGACGTTTCCATAACGAGTTAATCTTCAGGAGTTGTAGCACATGGATGCGTGTTTGTGAATAACGATACAACCTGATTCTCCATCATGGGCTCTTTTGCGGGTTATTGATTGTACGGCACCAACCTTTTAGGCTATAAACCCCGCTTTGATTCAGGAAAGCCCTGTTGGGCGTTAATTTGATTAAGGAGTTCTTAGAATGAATATTCTGCACGTATGCGCAAACCCGAAACCGACTGAAGAGTCTGTATCCAAACAGCTCGCCGCCGCTTTTTTTGGTAAAATGATAGAGCTTCGGCCGGACACCGATCTGGTAAACGTCGACCTCTACGATGAAAAACCACCGTTCTACTCGTACGAACTGTACAAGCGGGCTTGGTATCCCGTTGCGGATGAATCCTATGAGCCTTCCAAGGCCGAGGACATGGCCATCAACTATGCCGCCAAGCAGGCGGAAGCCTTCAACGATGCCGACGTGCTGGTGCTCACCATGCCGATGTGGAATTTTACGGTCCCGGCCATCATGAAGGCATGGATGGATCAGGTGCTCTCTCCCAACCTGACGTTCACCATCAGCCCGGAAGAGGGCGTTAAGCCGCTCCACAAAATCAAGAGCGTTGTTCTGCTTGTTGCATCCGGCGGGGTCTATAAGGAAGATGACGAACGCGATGCGCTGAGTAGCCAGGTGCGTAGCGCCTTTGGTTTCATCGGCATCGACGACATTGAAATCGTATGGGCCGATGGTCAGAATTCACTCTTCAATATGGACTCCGAAGTCCGCAAGGAAATGGCCATTGAAGCCGCCACGGAAACCGCTGAAGATATTGCCGAAATCGGACTAGGCTCGCCCGACGAATAAAGCCATGGCGGTATTTGTTAAAATCTGCGGAATCTGCTCTAGGTCTGACCTCGGGCAGATTTCTGCTTTAGGCCCCGACGCGCTCGGTTTCATCCAATGGCCGAAATCCAAACGCTA
>JAUXGY010000206.1 GCA_030621805.1 Kiritimatiellales bacterium
GGGCATTGAGCGCGCGGAGGCCGAAGAGTTTGCTTGCACGATGGAGCACACCATTCCCGACCACATCCTGCAGCGACTGGTCGGCTTTGCGGAATACACCGAAAAGTGCCCAAACTTCAACGCCAGTTGGCGGGAGAGTGCCGAGGCCTACTTCTGCAAGGCCCAAGGTTGCGAGTCCCGCCGCTGCGAAAAGTGCAACCTTCCTGAATCCTAACGCGGATCCGTGGCAGAAAATCGGACAAAATGATTTTGGACAAAATAATTCGATGCGGATCGGTTTTAAATAATCATTTTGTCCGTAATTATTTTGTCGAATAATAGCTGGAGAATACAATGGCATTACTTGAAATTAAAAACCTGCATGCGAGCGTGGCAGGAAACGAGATCCTGAAAGGGATCAACCTAACGATTAATCCCGGTGAAGTTCACGCGATCATGGGGCCGAACGGATCTGGAAAGAGCACACTTTCAAATGTATTGGCGGGAAACGAGGTCTACGAAAAGACGCAGGGGGAAATCCTCTTCGACGGAAAGAACCTCGATGACTTGGTTGCACACGAACGCGCCCGGGCAGGCCTGTTTCTGGCCTTCCAGTATCCCGTCGAAATCCCCGGCATTAGCAATATGTACTTCTTAAAGGCCGCCGTGAATGCCGGACGCGAATATCGCGGCGAGGAACAACTCGACGCGATGGACTTCATTGATCTGATCGAGGAGCGGAAAAAGGTCATGAATATCCGCGATGATTTGCTGGAGCGTGCCGTTAACTCTGGATTCTCCGGGGGCGAAAAAAAGCGTAACGAAATTTTCCAGATGGCGATGCTTGAGCCGAAGCTGGGTATTCTCGACGAAACAGACTCCGGTCTGGATATCGACGCTCTTCGCATTGTTTCCGATGGCGTGAACGCGCTGCGCGACCCGGAACGCGGTTTCTTGGTGATTACCCACTACCAGCGGCTGCTTGACTATATCGTGCCGGACGTTGTCCACGTTATGGTACACGGGCAAATCGTGAAGTCGGGCGGCAAGGAGCTCGCGCTTGAGCTGGAAAATGAAGGCTATGCCTCATGGGTTGGCGAAGAGGGAATCTAGGTCATGGATTTGATGCAACTACGCAAAAATGCGGCGGACCATTTTAAAGCGAATGGCTTCCCGACCACCAAGGATGAGCTGTGGCGTTTCACCGATGTGTCGCCCGTGGCGAATACAGATTTTTCAAGTGAATGGAACGCATCAGATCTCGCGTTCCAGCCGCTGAGTAGCTATTGCCTCGTATTTGAAAATGGAAAACTATCGCCGGAAAAATCGAAACTGAACGCATTTCCAGAGGGCGTTAAGGTGGGCTCCATCATGGATCATGTTGATCCAAGGCTGGGAACACTAGCCGATGCACAGAGCGCATTTGTCGCGGCGAATACGGCCGGTTTTTCTGATGGAACATTCATCGAAATTGCCGAGGGCGTTGAGCTGGAAACCCCGATCCATCTGGTTTTCCTGGCCGATGTCGCGGGCGCGGCTTTTCATCCCCGGAATTTTATTTCCATTGGGATCGGTGCCAAGGTTACGGTGGTAGAGGAATATATTGGGGCGGCCGATATAACCTATTGGACCAATGCCGTGACAGAGGTTTTTGTGGCGGATCGTGGCACCGTCGACCACTATAAGGTTCAACGCGAGAGTGCGACGGCCTTCCACTTCCAAACCGTGGAGGCGCAGCTGGGCGAGAATGCGGTATTCAGTAACCATGCCATCACGATCGGCGGCGGGTTGGGACGCAATGATATTCGTGGGAAGCTGATAGGAGAGGGGGGCGAAGCCATCTGCAATGGGCTCTATCTGCTTAACGGAAAACAGCAGTTCGACACGCACTTGTTTATGGATCACGCCGTCGCAAACTGCAATAGCCACGAGTTGTACAAAGGGATTCTAGATGAAAAGGCACGGGCGGTTTTTTGCGGGCGGATTCTCGTGCAGCAGGATGCACAGCAAACCGATGCGGTGCAGTCGAACAAAAACCTTTTATTGAGTCGCGGTGCAAAGGTTCATACGCTGCCGCAACTTGAAATCTATGCCGACGATGTGAAGTGTACGCACGGAGCAACCATCGGTGAACTTGACGAAACGGCGCTTTATTATCTGCAAACGCGCGGCATTGACCCCGTTCGTGGCAAGGCGATGCTGACCTATGCTTTTGCCAACGAAGTACTCGATGAAATAAAGAGCGCATCGGTCAAAACCTACCTTGAAAACCTAGTGCATGAATGGCTGGAAAAGGTATCGGAATGAATAATGTTGCGCAATACGATGTGGAATCCATCCGAAATGATTTTCCAATCCTTGGGAAAAAGATTCACGGTAATCCACTAGTCTATCTTGATAATGCCGCATCGAGCCAACATCCCGTGCAGGTGATCAACGCCATTAAAGAGCTGTATGAATCCGGCTACTCCAATATCCACCGCGGGGTGCATCAGCTTAGTCAGGACGCCACCAAGGCCTACGAAAACGGCCGCGCATCCGTGCGCGGGTTTGTCAATGCCGACTGTATGCACGAAATTATTTTTACGAGTGGCACGACCGAGTCGATCAATCTGGTTGCGCAGAGCTATGCTCGTCCGCTCCTGAAAAAGGGCGACGAGGTTTTGATTACCCACATGGAGCACCATTCCAACATTGTTCCGTGGCAGATCGTATGCGAACAGACTGGGGCGGAGTTAAGGGTTGTGCCGATCTCCGGTCGGGGCGAGCTGGAGATGGATCGCTTTGCCGCACTGCTGAGTGAGCGTACTAAGATGGTGGCGGTTGGACATGTTTCCAACGCGCTGGGAACGGTGAATCCCATTAAGGAAATCATTGATCAGGCCCATGCTTTAAACGTTCCGGTGCTGGTCGATGGAGCGCAGGCCGTTCCGCATATCCCGGTTGATGTGCAGGCTTTGGACTGCGACTTCTATGCCTTTTCCGGACACAAGCTCTATGGACCCACTGGCATAGGTGTGCTCTACGGAAAGGAAAAGTTTCTCAGTAAAATGCCGCCATACAAAGGCGGAGGAGACATGATTCTTTCGGTGAGTTTTGAAAAAACGGAGTATAACGCTTTACCGTACAAATTCGAGGCGGGCACGCCGAATATTGCCGGAGCGATTGGACTCGGAGCCGCCATTGAATATATTCAGTCTATTGGCCTCGGAGCCATCGCCGCGCACGAACACGGCTTGCTCGAATACGCCACGTCGAAGCTCAGGGACATCGAGGGGCTTCGGGTGATTGGCGAAGCCGATCAGAAGGCCGGACTCATCTCGTTTGTACTTGATCAGGTGCACCCGCACGACATTGGCACGATGCTCGATATGGAAGGTGTAGCCATTCGTACCGGTCACCATTGTGCACAACCCGTGATGGAACACTTCAAGGTGCCGGCCACCGCACGTGCTTCGTTTGGCATGTACAACACCTTTGGGGAAATCGATGTGCTGGCGGAAGCCCTCAATAAGACGATAGGAATGTTTGCATAATGGATAATCTACGCGAGCTATACCAAGAGGTCATTCTCGACCATAACAAGAACAAGCGGAATTACCGTAAGATTGAAAATCCAGATAGTTTTGCCCATGGAGTTAATCCGCTGTGCGGCGACCAAATTGATGTCTATCTAAATCTTAGGGACGGTGTGGTTGAAGACGTATCTTTCGACGGCCAAGGGTGCGCGATCTGCACCTCGTCGGCATCCATGATGACCGTTGCGCTGAAAGGAAAAACGGAAGCTGACGCCCATGCGTTGTTTGAAAGTTTTCACCATGCATTGACCGATGACGAGGTGCATCCGGAAGACGTACCGCTGGGCAAACTCAAGGTGCTTACCGGCGTGAAGGAATTCCCCGTTCGTGTCAAATGCGCAACGCTCGCTTGGCACACCTTCGATGCCGCATTGAAGAAGGTTCAAGACGACATCTCAACGGAATAGGGAGCCCACCATGTTTGGAAAAAAGAAGAAAGAACGTTTCCTGCTAAAGGATGTCGATCACGATTTATTTTTGCAGGTCGTGCGCTCGTTGCGTCAGGTTTTCGACCCGGAAATCCCGGTCAATGTCTATGACTTGGGCCTGATTTATAATCTCGATATCGATGAGGATAAAAAGGTTTACGTTCGCATCACCCTGACTGCCCCGAATTGCCCCGAAGCTGAACGGATTCCCTCCAACATACAGAATGCGGTGCTGGAAACCGAAGGCGTCGAGGAGGTCGAAATCGAGTTGGTTTTTGATCCGCCCTGGACGCGAGAAAACATGTCCACCGCCGCCCTTTTAGCGTTAGGTTTAATTTAGGAAAAAATTATGGTTACTGAACAACAGATTCTTGAGGAACTCAGCCAGATTATAGACCCCGACTTCCAGCGCGATATTGTCTCTCTCGGATTTGTGCAGGATA
>JAUXGY010000126.1 GCA_030621805.1 Kiritimatiellales bacterium
CAAGTTCGGGAAAAAAGAACAGGAAGAAATCTGGCAAAATGCCGAAGCAGACGCGCTTTTTCTTCTGACTCAAGCCGGTGTCCGTGTCCCCAAACCCTACGGTTGCTTCGATGGTGTATTGCTGATGGAGCTGATCACCGATGCCGACGGCGGTGTGGCCCCTCGGCTAAACGATATCACCATGACACCCGAACAAGCCCGGAAAGACCATGCAACGGTGATGACACAAATCGTCCGCATGCTTTGTGCCGGAATCGTGCACGGCGACTTGTCGGAATTCAATGTACTGCAGGACGAAGCCGGCCCCGTCATTATTGATCTGCCGCAGGCCGTCAATGCCGCAGGCAATAACAACGCCCGATCCATGCTGGCCCGCGACGTCAACAATATGACCGCCTATTACGGCCGTTTTGCTCCCGCCCTGCTCAAAAGCAAACACGCCAAAGAAATCTGGGCGCACTATGAAGCCGGCACGCTCACCCCCGACACCCAGCTCACCGGGCGCTTCAAGGAGTCCACCAAAAAGGCCGATGTGAAGGGCGTGCTGAACGAAGTGGAATACGCCGCCAAAGAAAATCAAGAACGCCTGCGGCGGCTCCGCGAACGGGAGTTGCTGGAAAAAGAGCAGCATCCCGACCACCGACGGAAAAAGAGAAACGGAAAAAACCACCGCCATAGCAACCGCAACCGCCGATGAAATCGCTCCTGCTATTTACAGATGGAAGCGTGCATCCAACGTCCCGGATCGGCTACGGCGCCTATTTGGCCGTGACCGATGAATCTGCTGACCGGGAGGTTCACGTCAAACGGTTTGAGGACACCAGCTCCTCTCAGTTGGAAATCGAAACCCTCCTCTGGGCGCTTCGCAAAACCCAGCCCCAAACCGTTACCCTTTATACCGACTCCCAAAATATCATCGGCCTGCCCGACCGACGGGAACGGTTGAAAAAACAAGAGTATCGCTCTAAATCCGGAGCACGGCTCAACCACGCGGAGCTCTATCAGGAATTTTTCACCCTAACCGATCAGTTCAACTACACCTTGGTCAAAGTGAAAGGCCATCGACGCGCTCATCAGAAAACCCCAATCGACCGACTCTTCACGCTCGTCGACCGCGCATCCCGTCAGGCCCTTCGGGCGGAGCTGGCAAACCAATGATCTCGGCAAGCAGGCAGAAACCGCGGACGCTCTATACGTCAGCCACGCCCTTGCATTCCGGATAAGCGGAACAACCCCAGAATTGATGCCCCGCATTTTTGCCGGTCTTCGCCGTTCGCAGCACCATCGGCTTACCACACTTCGGGCAGGGCGGAATCTTTTCCTGTTCACCGGCTTTTTTGCGAGTGCGCTCTTCCAACCGAGCAGGGGCCAGCAGTTCGCTATAGCCCCTTCCGAAATAAACTGTTCTTCAAGCGCCGCGATCTGTTGATCTGTTGGATGGTTTTGCGGTAGAGGACTCCTCAACAAGCCGGCAGAAAAATTGACCCGAAATCATTCTTTCCAATCGTCGCCCGGCATTACGCGATGCATAAACCCGCCAAATAATGGAACTGTAAAATCCGTATCTCCGTGATACGGGCTCCAAACCATTCCTTTATTGATCAAATTATTACGCGTTGGAGCCAACGAAGTTACCTTTCGGTTAAGAAGCTCCGCAATATCGCCTGATCGATGAGGCCCGTTTCCCAGCTCGGCCATGGCCCGCAAATACCTTTTTTCCAAAGGGGTAAGTCGATCGAACCGTACACGGAAGAAGCTTTCATCGAGGGCGGCAACCGCTTCTCTGGAAACCAACTCCACATCCGCCAACGTAATCGGGGATTCGGCGGCGGCATCCCAGGCATGCTTGCCCCACTCCTGAATGAAATAGGGATATCCTTCGGTTTCACCAACAATTCGATCCAGAGCATCTTTTTCTACAATAACATCCTGATCAGCGGCGGGCTTGCTGATCGCCAGTTTGGCGGCGGATGGATCAAGTGGCCCAATTTCAGGAAAATCAAACAACCGTTCGGCATAGGATTTCGCACGCCCCATTCGGCCACGCAGCTGCGGCAACCCCGCACCAACGAGCATGACTGGCAACTGACGCTGGGATACTCGGTGCAGTGCCATAATCAAGGCTTCCAGCTCTTCTTCCTGAACATACTGCAACTCGTCGATGAACATGATGAGTGCCGTCCCCGCACTCTTGGCAGCCGCTCCAACCAATTCCAGCAACGCCTGAAGATCATGTTCCAAATCGCCGTTATCGGCCAGCCCCGGTTCAGGATCAAAATCAAGTCCAACCTCGATGTCTTCATACTTTACCTTCAGAGCTTTCGCGAACCCCGCCAAACCTCGCAACGCCCGCTGTGCAAGTTCCTTCGCCTTCTCATTGCGGGAAAGCTGGAGAAGAGATAGGCGAAGCTGAGGAGCAAGTAATGCGGGCAAAGACCGGCTTTCCGGTGCCTCGATACGCAAGGTCTGAAGCCCTGCAGCCTCCGCATTGTCGCGCATCCGATCCAGCAGAACCGTCTTGCCCACCCCGCGCAAACCAACCATGAGAACACTTTTCGCCGGATAGCCCAGACGCGATCGTTCGGTAGCAATATGGATGGTTTCCAGCAGGGCATCGCGTCCTGCCAGTTCCGGCGGAGGCGTTCCTGCGCCCGGTGCAAACGGATTGGTTATCGGATTCATACGAGCCTTATATAGTGAAATTAGCCAAATTACAACTTTTTTATAATATGGCTAATTTCCGTATAAACACTCGGATGGCGAGTATGGATAAATTTTAGTTCGCCAAGGTCGATCCGGCACAGCCATCAGGAAAATCAGCCCAAAAACATTATTTCATAGGCCCGACTGTCCCCGCCACTGTCGGGCAGTTAAGAGGAAGGGGCCGGGTTCCATCCAAAACAACGAATTAGGCGGCCTGACCCTTTCGGCTCAGCGCCTTTACAAAACGGCAGCACATCGGATAGCCCGTTTCATTCCCGTTGAACAAGGTATGCAATTTTAGCGGAACAGTAGCCAAATCCACTGGATCGGTATTGGCCGCAAACGGGGCAAAGAGCGACTCCTTCGCCGCATCCGACAAAACTTTATCATCCACAGATTCCCCCCGCAACTGCAACCCCGAATAAAATCAATAATACTCTCTTCATTTCAACTCCCATTAGCCATTAGACGCATCCGTGTGAACCTTGGATACCAAAGCTTTGCAAAGGGAAAATAAAAGGGGAGATAGTGGTTTTTCTAAAATTCATCGACTGACCCCTTTTCTCATCAAAGAGCCGAGCCGGGATTATCAAGGGTTGCCCCTATTCTAAATTTAACAGGCTGACCCCTTCGCTGGTGCGCGCACGGAACAACTCTTCAAGCGGGCGGGGACTTGTTTCAGGCAGGACGTGGAACCGGCCGCCACGCATGAAGAGGCCGTCGGCGACAATCGCATGGAGGTGCGGGTGGAAACCGAGATATTCGCCGAAGGTGTGGATGGCCATCACCACGCCGGGAATACCGTTGGGCAATTGCAGAATGGTGCGCTGATAGTCAACCAGGCAGTCGCGGGCAATGCGGCAGAGTTCCTTGAGCAGGCTGCGGTTGTAGCGGAAGTACGGTCGTAGCAGTTTGGGAATACTGAGCGTGTAGTGTCGGTGCGGCACGGGATAGAGGATCGATTCGGCCAACAGCGCGCCGAAGAACTGCACCTTCTTCTGGTGGCAGGAGGGGCAGAACCAGCGACCCTTGCAAGAAAAGGCAAGCAAGTGGTCGATCTTGCAGTGGTCGCAACGGTTACGGACAAAGCCGTGTTCGAGATCGCCGCAGTTTTGGCATGGGCCTTCATTGAGGCCGCCACCTATGCGGCACGCTTCAACCCGTGCATCCATGCCTGGTACGAGCGCAAGAAAGCAAAGAGTGGTGTGCCAAAGGCAAAAAAGGCACTGGCGTGCAAGCTGGCCAAGGCGATGTGGCATGTGATGAACGGGGACGATTTTGATGAAAAACTAATGTTTGGATAATGGGATGCCGCTGGAAACCAGAAAAGGGTCTGGTGAAACCATCGGACTGATTGGAAACCGGCGGCGTCCTTATTCCATCGATTGAAGCGGGGTTGCCCCGTTGCCAGCCTCAAAGGGCCTGGAAACCCCGAGAAACCAGCAGATACGGGATCAAAGGGAAACCATATTGACTGAATAGGCGGTGGACGGGTACAAAAGGTTTTCTGGTTCCGCGACGCGGAATGGGGATGCGTCATAAGGTGGAGGTGGTTGCTTCCGCTGTCGATATCCGAGATCCAGATGAGTGACTGAACAATCACGTGACGAAGACCCCGAAGGCAGCAAACGCTCAGCGATGGAAAGCAATATAGAACCGATCAACGAAAAGGAAAAAAAGGCAGGCCGTTGAAAAATGGCTATGGAAGGATATTTTTTGTTTGACTGGAACCTCTAATGGATGACCCTTTTGATTTAATTAGACAAAGTCCGAATAGGGTGCTATAGTTCTCCATTGGTCGGCACGAAAAGAAAATGCGTTTCGACACCTAAGATATCGAACGGCCGCCCAGCGGCTCGCCTGGTTCAAGGGCATCCGTCTCTTTCCGGGAGTGTGCAGGCAAGTGTCTGCTACGTTTGTTAATTGAATTATAAATTGACCCTCGAAAAAAATGGAGCCAGCAAGTGAAAATTATAGACTTCCCATTACGATGGTGCAGGCCTTCCTGGTCCCGGTTTCTGGCCCTGGTCGCAGGCGCGGGAATCGCGGCGCCCTGTGTGGCGGTTTCTTTGACTGCGCTGGGGGCCCCCGCCGTCGCCGCCCACATGGTTGCCGCCCTTCTTGTCGTCGCCGGGGCAGCCATCGCTTATGCCATGGCACCGGCTGCCCTCGCCGCCGTTGACAAGGGCACCTGGATTCTCTTTGTCCTCTGGTTTCTGCTCGCCGCCGGAGCGGTATACAAGATTTCTTCACTCATGCTGTTCATCGATGACGTGTCCCGGACCGAACATGCCTACCAGCGATCGTTTCGAAATCTCGACGATCCTGATCTGACCAAGCCCTTCTACCTGAAGCACAACTGCTCCACCTGCTATCTGGTAGCGGCCCATCTGGCAGGAAACGGGGTCGAAAACCTCTACGACAAGAAGTATTACAAAAACGCGGAGGAGCCGACCGCCATCCACGATACCATCGGGGAAGCCTTCAGCGTCGATCAGTTCCAGTATCCACCACCGTTCTTGCTAGGACCTTATCTGGCGCTTCAAACCGGCCTCGATTTCTTTCAGATCCGTGCCCTTTGGTTCGCACTGTCGGTGCTGCTCTTCGTGTTTGTCAGCGGTGTAATCACTGTCTGGATCTGCGGCTGGAGATTTCACGCGCTGTGGTTGATTTGGCCCGCCATGTTGGTCTCCCCTTCGGTGATCGGGACCCTGCAGATAGGAAACGCCCACCCCTTCATGATCCTGATCGCGACCCTGGCCATGATCCTCTTCAGAAAGCAGCGGTTTTTCCTGGGGGGAGGGTTGCTGGCCTACGCGGTTCTATCCAAGCTCTTTCCGGGTATACTGCTGGCCTATCTGGTGTTTCGGCGCAAGTGGAAGGCGGTTGCGTGGACTTCAGGATGGGCCGTATTCCTGAGCGCGGCAACCCTTCTGGCTTTCGGCACGACCCCCTTCAGGGCATTTCTCAGCCATCAATTGCCTGGGCTCGCCAGCGGTGAGGCCTTTTCATTCGCGTTCACCATGCGGGCACCCATGCTGGACAATTCCTCGGTCACGGGTATCCCCTATAAGCTTGCCGAACTGGGGATCACCTTTCCATGGGAAACGGCAATAACCGCCAGCATCTTTACTTGGATCTACACCCTGATTGTGATCGCCGTGGTCGTACTTGCCGCCCGCCGCCACGCAGCGGCGGGTTCTCCATTGACGGACGTCGGATTGACCTCGGAGACGAAACTTTGCATGGCTCGATTGTGGGTAGCGTTGCTCGTACTCGGCCAACTTCGCAGCCCGTTTCTCCCAGGCACATACGGTAATACGGCCAT
>JAUXGY010000377.1 GCA_030621805.1 Kiritimatiellales bacterium
ATGGCTACGATCCGACTTACCAAAACGATGGTTAAGCACAGCACCCTGCACGCTCGGAATAGTTTCTTTTTCATCTTCCAAATCCCCTGTCTTGTTGCTTCGCGGTTTAAATAGTTTTACAGCTGTTCTTCGTATTGGGTTTTTCAGCTTGCCTAATCAAAACGATCCTGCGGGTTCGTGCCCTCACGGCTCTCCACCCAATCCGGTGCCGAGTCCCCATCCGGATCGTCCGCCGCCGCAAGATAGGCCGCAAGCGCCGCCGCATCATCGCCCGGGTCGTTCGGATCCAAACTCATCGCCACCTCGTAGCCATCCGGGACCTGCCCCCCATCGCTACTCGCGCTATTCGTCAGCGACCGCGAAACCACCAGCTCGAACGAATCCGGTAAAAAGTCCCCGTCCGAATCCAAATCCGCATCCCCCGCCCGATAAAAACGCGCCGTCAAATTACTCGCCGCCACATCCTCAAAAACCAGACTCGATACGTTATAAGTTGGAAGCCGATCCGCCAGCACCGACCAATCCCCCGCCACCAAATCCGCACAGGAAAAAAGCACAATCCGATTCGCAAAAGAGCCCGGCCACTCCACCTCGATTTCAACCCATCCATTCGTCGTTCCCGAAATCCCCATCTGTAACCCCGTCACCGATCCGCCCGACATCATCATCGCCATCGGAACCATCGCCGCCGCCAACACCTGTGCCTCCAGCGCAACATCCTCCTCGTAGGAATCGAGGAAGACCTCCGGCAAAAGCAAAATTTCTAACCCAATATTTGATGATCTTCCGAAGATCTTCTGCTGAGCAGTTAACTCCTTTTCGCTCTCCACGCCATACTGCTCAAAAGCGAAAAGGTAAGGATTATAATCGAGTGGCGCAGGAGCCCGCCAAACCTCCTGGTCGCCATTGTAATAGACCAATTCACCCGTTCTCATTTCGACCACGGTTACGCGGTAAAACGGATACATCGACCGGGAGAGCCCCGCGGTGCCCATCTCCGCCGTCATCTGTTTAAGAACGGTTTTAGGCCACGCCTTACTATCCCAATCCACCGCTCGCACAATGCCATCGGGGTGGATATAAAGCGGATCATCTACAGGAGGAATCAACTGCCAGAATTGTCTCTGGGTATTCCGAGCGATTTCTTCTATCTGCCCCAGCGAGGCAATGGGTTTCAGAGATTCTTTCTCAAGCAACGAAACATCGACGATAGCCGCCGCACGAACCCCGCCCACAAACATGATGCAGCCCAGCAATAAACCCCAAATCTTCATCTGTCCCCCTATTCACACACCTCAACAAAAGAGATATGGACAATTTTCAATTCCAATTGAAAACTAAAAATACATGGAACAACTTCTATGACAAGTCATTTCATTAAGTTTGTCGCGGTTTTTACGACACGACAAAAACTGCGTACCTTCCTGTGGTGCAAAAGACGATCTACTGCAACGAATACGACAAGCTACTAAGGTGGCTAAAAGAGAAGCGCGTGGAGGGGAAACTGACCATGCGTCAACTCGCCGTGCGGCTAGACGTGCACCATTCGTGGGTCGGTCGAGTGGAACTTGGCGAACGCCGCCTAGACGTAATGGAGTTCGTCCGCTATTGCAACGCACTTGAAGCCGATCCCTTTGAAGGACTGGCATGTCTTACCGAGCCTCATCATTGCCCCGCCAATTCCAAAAGCGTTCAGGAAACCACCGAATCCACAGCCAATTCGTAGATATTTCTGGCAATATAGGCTAATAGCATTGAGGCTCAGCAGGACATTGCTCACTCTTCTCGACACACGAGATCTCCCTTGGAACAGCTCTTTATTCTATTTATTTTGGTTCTTGGAATGCGGGAACATATGATAAATTTTCTATGTTCACACCATGACTATGGGAAAGAAACAAATTAAGGGGCTGAGGGTGCGGTTGATGGTGCTGATCGCCTGGAATGCCTGTGTCTGGGCGGCGGCGGGAACGGGCTTTGTCTGCGGCGCGGTGGTATTGCTTTTGCGTGTGCTGGAACGGCCGCCGGAGGGATTGCTGGGGTTCGGTCTGGGTGGGCTTGCTGTTGCGTGCGGGATCGCCTCTATTCTTTCCCTGCGGCGGCGGCCTTCGACCGCAGCGGTGGCGGCGCTGATGGATGCGCGGCTTGCGGGTGGCGGGTTGATCATGGCGACGGAGGCGGGACAGGCCGACGGATGGGACGCACCGGACACCCCGCTGGTGCCGCGCTGGCGGGGGCGGGTTCCGGGTCTGGTTTTTCTGGCGGCACTCTCTTTTCTGGTACTGGCTTCCACCGTCCCGCTAACCGGTAGCAACCCGTTTATCGAGCGCCCGCTGGAGATCGATGCGCTGGTGGAGCAGTTGGAGGAGCGCGTGGAGCTGCTCGAAGAGATCGGGCTGATTGAGGAGGAGCAGGCGCAGGAGTGGAAAACACTCATGCACGCACTCCAGCAGGAGAGTAGCGGGACGGATCCGGCGGCCACGTGGGAGGCCCTCGACCAATTGGCGGAACGGTTCGAGGATGCGGCGGCCGTTGAGA
>JAUXGY010000158.1 GCA_030621805.1 Kiritimatiellales bacterium
CACAGCGAGAAAAGAATGCGGAAGCGAGCAAGTTGGCCTCGCAAATTGCCGATAACAAGATGGTCTACTACCTGAACATCAATGATTCTTTTCTTGATGCTGATAGATTATTATCGAAAGGCATTATGCCCGACTTGCTTCATCCCAACGAGAAGGGGTACGCAATTTGGGCTGATGCCATTGAGCCTACCGTGTCTAAACTAATGGGAGAAAAACAGTGAAAGCAGATATTGGATTGATTGGATTGGCGGTCATGGGCGAAAACCTCGTGCTCAATATGGAGAGCAAAGGGTTCACTGTGGCAGTGTACAATCGCACAACGGCGAAGGTCGACAAGTTTATCGCCGGCCGCGGCGTGGACAAGAATTTTATTGGATGCCACAGCATCGAAGAACTCTGCGCCAACCTCGAACGGCCTCGCAAAGTCATGATGCTGGTGAAGGCCGGTGCCCCGGTGGATGCATTCATCGAGCAGATCATTCCTTTTCTTGAAGAGGGCGATATCATCATCGATGGCGGAAACAGCCACTATCCCGACACGATTCGCCGCACCGAATATGTTGAAAGCAAAGGCCTTCTCTACATCGGCACCGGGGTCTCCGGCGGCGAAGAAGGCGCGCTGCTCGGCCCTTCGATCATGCCCGGCGGATCGCGCGCCGCATGGGACGCCGTGAAACCGATCTTCCAGAAAATTTCAGCGCAGACCGATGCCGGCGAACCCTGTTGCGAATGGGTAGGCGAAAACGGTGCAGGCCACTTCGTGAAAATGGTTCACAACGGCATCGAATACGGCGACATGCAGATGATCTGCGAAACCTACCAGATGATGAAGGAAGGCCTCGGCATGTCGAACGAGGAGATGCGCGACGTATTCACCGACTGGAACACGAGCGAGCTCGACTCCTACCTCATCGAAATCACGCGCGATATTCTCGGCTATAAAACCGAAGACGGCGAAGCGGTCATCGACCAGATTCTCGATACCGCCGGGCAAAAGGGAACGGGGAAATGGACGGCGGTTTCCGCGCTTGACCTCGGTCAGCCGCTCACCTTGATCGGTGAGGCGGTCTTTGCCCGCTGTCTCTCCGCGCTCAAAGACGAACGCGTCGCGGCCGCCAAGATACTCAACGGCCCCTCCGCCAAATTCGACGGCGACAAAATCGTCTTTTTGGAAGATCTCAAGCAGGCGCTCTATGCCTCGAAAATCGTCTCCTACGCCCAAGGCTACCAGCTCATGCGCGAAGCCGCCAAGGAATACAATTGGGAACTCAAGAACGGCGAGATTGCGTTGATGTGGCGCGGCGGATGCATTATCCGTTCGGTCTTCCTCGGCAAGATTAAAGAGGCATTCGACACGAATCCCGATCTCGTCAACTTGTTGCTTGATCCGTTCTTCAAGGATGCCGTCGAAAACGCGCAAGCGGCTTGGCGACGGGTGATCATAAAGTCGATCAAACTCGGCATTCCGATGCCCGCCATCGGTGCCGCGCTGGCCTATTTCGATGGCTACCGCGCGGCCCGCCTTCCGGCCAACCTGCTGCAGGCGCAGCGCGACTATTTCGGTGCGCACACCTACGAGCGCCTCGACAAGCCGCGCGGCGAATTCTTCCACACCAACTGGACCGGCCGGGGCGGCGACACCGCTGCCTCCACCTATATCGTGTAGTATCAAACCACTAATCCACACTAATCTTCACTAATTATTCCGAATGGGATTAGTGTCGATTAGTGAAAATTAGTGGTTAAGAAACATCGAAGGAGAGCCCGATGATTAGTTGTTTTGGAGAAAATGTTTCAATCCAACCCGGCGAACTGCGCGAGCTGGTTTTCCAATGCCTTGAAAAGATAGACGCGACGTCCTCGTCGCGTGTGCTGATTCTGCCACCGGATCACACACGGCTCAATTCGATGGCGGGGCCGATCACGGCGATGGTCTATGAAAAGCTTGTGGACGAGGGTGCACAGGTCGATATCCTTCCGACTCTCGGTACGCATAATCCAATGACGGAAGCGCAGCTTCGGATGATGTTTGGCACCGCCATCCCACTCGATGCCTTCAAGGTGCATGACTGGCGAAACGATGTGATCAACAAGGGCACTATCTCAGGCGATATGCTCTTTGAGCTTTCGAGCGGGAAGGTGGACTATACGGTCGATGTGGAAGTCAACAAGATGCTGTTCGACGACTACGACCTCATTCTTTCGATTGGCCAAGTGGTGCCGCACGAAGTGGTCGGTATGGCCAATTATACCAAGAATATTGTCGTCGGCGCGGGCGGATCGGACATCATCAACAAGTCGCATTTTCTCGGTGCGGTCTGTAATATGGAAACCATTCTTGGCCAGACGGACACCCCCGTTCGTAAGCTATTCAATCACGCAGTTGAAGCCTATCTTTCGGGTCTTCCGATCACCTATATCTTGACGGTGATGGAGCAAGATTATGAGACCGGTAAAATGCACATGCGCGGTTTCTTTTCCGGCGAAGATGCGCAGCCTTATAACGAAGCCTGCACACTGGCGCGATCGGTGAATATTACGCTGCTCGACCGCGAGCCGAAGAAGGTGGTCGTCTACCTCGATCCTCACGAATTCCAAAGTACGTGGCTGGGGAATAAGGCGGTCTACCGTACCCGCATGGCCATTGCGGACGAGGGCGAGTTGATCGTGCTCGCTCCCGCGCTCAAGGAATTCGGCGAAGACCCGATCATCGACAAACTGATCCGAAAGTTTGGCTATTTTGGAACCCCCGCCACGCTTAAGGCGGTGGAGGGAAACGAGGAGCTGCGCGACAACCTCGGTGCCGCCGCCCACCTTATCCATGGCTCCTCGGAAGGCCGCTTCAACATTACCTACTGCCCCGGTCCGAACCTGACTCTCGAAGAAGTTCGCTCCGTGGGTTTCGCCGCGGTCGCGTATGACGAAATGGCCGCGCGCTATAATCCGGATGAACTCAAGGACGGTTTCAACACGCTGCCGGACGGCGAAGAGATTTTCTACATCAGCAATCCTGCCCTCGGCCTCTGGGCCTACACCGAAAAATTCAAGGAATAGCCAATGAACAACAAGCAATGGAACGATCTTCTCGATGTGATCAATGGCAAGCAACTCGACACGCTGCCCACCGGGTTTATTATCGATAGTCCCTGGTTGCCGGGGTGGCATGGCATCAGCACGCTGGACTACTACACAAGCGATACCCTTTGGTTCGAGGCCAACAAACGGGCCATTGAAACCTTTCCAGAGATCACCTTCCTTCCCGGCTTTTGGTCCGAGTATGGCATGTGTACCGAGCCCAGTGCCTTCGGCGCTAAATGCCGATGGGACGAAGCAAACCTGCCACATGCTGAAAAAATCTCTTCGGAGATCGATGTACTCTGCGCATTGCCCAAGCCGGATGTCCGCAAGGATGGCCTTTTACCCTTTATCATCAATCGACTGAAGCACACGCAGCCGCTCATCCAGGAGATGGGACACGAGATTAAATTCGCCGTTGCCCGGGGCCCGCTCAATATTGCCTCCTTTCTTTTGGGAACCACGGAACTCATGATGGCCATGATGGAGGCACCTGAAAAATGCCACCGCCTCGTCGCCCTAATCTCTGACTTTATGACCGACTGGATCGAATACCAAATGGAACGGTTTCCCTCCATCGAGGGCATCCTGCTGCTCGACGACATCATTGGGTTTGTCGGCGATGAACAGTGCCGGGAATTTGTCGTACCTTACTTCAAGAAGATCTACGGCATATTTAACGCGAAAGTAAATTTCCTGCATAACGATGCCGCCGGATTGGTGAGCGCCCCGTATCTCCAGGAAATGGGGGTCAACCTGTTTAACTATAGTTTTGAGCATTCTATTGAAGAGATGCAGCATTTGACGAATTATCGCGTGACCTTGCTGGGCAACATTCCTCCTCGCGATGTCCTGAAAGAAGGAACGCCACAGGATGTGCGCAATGCCGTACAGCATGCCGTTGCAAACGTGGAAGACCGTAGCCGGATCATCATGTCTTGTGGTGGAGGAATGCCGCAGGAGGTCACGACCGAAAACATCGCCGCCTTCCACCACGAAGTCGGGTTGCAGAAGGCAAAGAAGTCGTAGTAAACACCCACGGATCTTCCCTTTGCTATTTTTTACTCGCCAGCCAGATCGTGTGGCGGCGGCCTTTGGTTTTGCGGGCGCGGACGGTGATTTCCTCTGTTTTAAAACCGGTGCCGCGTAGGCGTTTTGAGAAGCCTTGGTCGGGTTCGGCGGACCAGACGGCGAGGATGCCGGCGGGCTTCAGGGCGGCTTTGGCGGCGGCGAGTCCGTTGTGGGTGTAGAGGCGGTCGTTGCCGGCGTGGGTCAGCCCGTCGGGACCGTTATCAACATCGAGCAGGATGGCGTCATAGGTGGCGGGTTGTTCTCGGATCACCGCTCCGACATCAGCTTCGCGCACGATCGTTCGCGGATCTTCGAGCGGGCGGCCGGCGAGGTCGGCGAGGTGGGTACGGTTCCATTCAACGACGGCGGGGACGAGCTCGGCCACGATCACCTCGGCGGTGTCGCCCAAATGTGCAAGCGCCGCGCCGAGGGTGAAGCCCATGCCGAGGCCGCCGATGAGCACGCGAGGGTTTTTACGATCGGCCACGCGCGGACAGACGAGTTCGGCAAGGGCGTCTTCGGAGCCGTGCATACGGCTGTTCATGAGCTCTTCATTTTTTACCGAGATGGAAAATTCGAAGGCTCGCTGGTAGAGCTTCATTGCGCCGCCGTCGCCCGGCACTTCGACTTGGTCGAGGAGTATCCATGGATTCATAAAAAAGGGTCCGGTTATTGAAGGAAATCAATCTACACCATTTGTCCAATTGGACTCGCTCTAATCGTTGCTTTGTTTTTTATGCGGCAAACTGTTGGCTTTTAGTTTTTTGGAGGAGTTGATAGGGTTCCGCTCGGTTTTTAAAAAACAGAAAAGGGAGATAGATTATGAAGAATGGAATGAAGTGGTTTCTTTTGGCGGGATTGTTGTCGGCAGGAGGAGCAGCCTTCGCTGCAGACTCGGATGTTTATGTGCTTAAATCAGATACCCTCGCGGTCGTGGTTGATGCGGCTTTTCCTCGGGTGATTTCCTATACAAACCTGACGGATGGCGCGGTATTTTTTGGGCAGGACGAGGTGATTACGAATGTGCTGCTGAATGGAAAAGCGTATGTGCCGACGATAGAGAGCAAAGGACCGGGCAAGGTTTTTAATAAGCGAAGTGCTCGCTATGAACTCGATTTCCCAGAACTTGAC
>JAUXGY010000090.1 GCA_030621805.1 Kiritimatiellales bacterium
GTGGCGATGACGGCAGCGGGACGTTGCAAGATTATCGCCGGAACGGGGGCAAACTCGACCGCGGAGGCGGTTGACCTGACGGCCGCCGCGAAGGAATACAAAGTGGATGGCTCGTTGCAGGTTACGCCCTATTACAACAAGCCCAACAACTCCGGACTGATCCAGCACTTTTCGGCGGTAGCCGATCTTGGTGTGCCTGTGGTGCTTTACAATGTACCCGGTCGTTCTGCGTGCGAGATCCCCCTGGAGGTCGTTGCCGAGCTTTCGCAACACCCGAATATTGTCTCTGTCAAGGAGGCAGCGGGTTCCGTGCAGCGCGTTACCGACATCAAGAACCTGTGCGATATTGAGGTGCTGTCGGGCGATGATTCGCTTGCCCTTCCGATGATCAAGGAGGGTGCGCTTGGCGTAATTTCCGTTGCATCAAATATTATTCCCGTCGAAGTGGTCGCGCTGGTTTCCGCTGCGTTGGATGGCGATTATGAAACGGCACAGGGCTTGCACGATAAATATGCCAAGACCTTCGACGACTTATTCATCGATACCAATCCGATTCCGATCAAAGCCGCCATGGCCATGAAAGGTCTGGTGGATGAAATCTACCGTCTGCCGATGTGTTCGACGACGGATGAAAAGAAAGCGGTGTTACGCGCGTCGCTGGAGTCCGCTGGTGTTTTGTAGCGTAGACGGAGCATCCTGCTCCGTTTGGACGTTCAAAGCGCGTTGATATACCCAACGGAGCAGGATGCTCCGTCTACGGTGAGGAAAACCAATGAGTATTAAAGTTGTAATTTTGGGCGCAGGCGGTCGCATGGGCAGAGCCCTGATTCGTTGCATTATGGAAGAAAAAGTCCGTGGACTGGAACTCTTTGGGGCGGTCGATCTTTGGGATGTCCCAGATCTTGGAAAAGATGCCGGGTTGATGGCGGGCACAAAGGAGGCAGGGATTAAACTCATCAACAACCTTGAAGACGTCGGTGCCGAGGCCGACGTGATTGTCGATTTTTCATCGCACTTTGGAACGGCGGGCAACGCGCCGCGCATTGCGGAGTGGGGCACGGCTTGGGTGATTGGAACCACCGGCCTCAACGAAGAGGAATTAGCCGCCATCGCTGCCGCCGCCGAAAAAACCGCCGTGGTGCTTTCGGGCAATATGAGCCTCGGTATCAACCTGCTCTGCAACCTGGTTGAAGCCGGTGCACGCGCACTCAAGGGAAAGGGCTACGACATCGAAGTGCTCGAACGCCACCATAACCAGAAAAAGGACTCGCCCAGCGGTACCGCGCTGATGCTCGGCCGTGCCGCCGCCGATGGCTACGGCTGGAACCTGCCCGATGTGCAGGTTGATGGCCGCACCGGCCTGCCCGGAGAACGCCCTGAAAAAGAAATTGCCTTCCACGCCATCCGCGGCGGCGATATTGTGGGCGACCACACCGTCATGCTCGCCGGCATGGGCGAACTCCTCGAACTCTCGCACCGTGCCACCAGCCGCGACGTCTTTGCCATCGGCGCCCTCCAAGCCGCCCTCTGGGCCGCCGATAAGGAGCCGAAGCTCTATAGCATGAAGGATGTGCTGGGGCTTTAGGATTCCGAATAGTGTAGGGCGGGGTCCGAGACCCCGCCTTCTGTAGCTCGGCCTTGCGTATGCTCCGCGATCTTGGATCGCGGCTACATAGGAAAAGTGCTAAGGAAATGCGCTAGAAAAATGTAGAGGCGGCTCTTAGAGCCGCTGGCCGAAGCTCGGCAAGCGTTTCTAAGAAACGCCGCTACAACCCCGCCGCTCGATGGACGGGGTGCGGTGGAAGGTAAAATCACCTTGTGCTCACCCGCCTTTTCTGAAAAATGCCGAAATGGCTTAACAGGGAGGTTGGTGTGAAATTGTTGCGTGTGGTGGGTGTTCTGTTTCTGTGTGGGATTGCTTCAGGATTTGGGCAAACCAATCAAAGTGTGTTCTTCCGGGTATCGAGTCCGTCGAATGCTCTCATCAGCGGGTTTGATCCGGGAGCCGGTACGCTGACCTGCTCGAATGCGGTGGCGGGGACGACCAACCAGCTCCAGCGATCTTATGATTTGACCAACACCAGCAACTGGGTGGACTTCGTTCAGTTGGCCTCCAATACCTCGGTCATTACAGAAACCATCATCGATCTTGACCCTCCCGAAGGCATGGCCTTCATTCCCGGCGGGGTGTTCCAGATGGGAGATAGCTATGGGGGAGGGGAATCAAATGAACTCCCCGTTCATAGCGTCTATATCAGCGGGTTCTATATGGGAAAATTCGAGCTCACCAACGATGAAATGGTGGAGGTGATGCAATGGGCGTATGACAACGGGAAGCTGGTTGTAAGCAGTTCCAGCGTCACGAACGCGCAGGGCAACCAGCAGGAACTACTGGATCTGGATGATGCGGGTTGCCGGATCACGTGGGATGGATCGGTCTTTGGAATCAAGAGAGCCAAGGGTTCGGGTTATCCCTGTGTCGAGGTAAGCTGGTATGGATCTGTCGCCTATTGCAACTATCGTAGCGAGATGGAGGAGCGGACACCCTGCTACAATCTGACCGACTGGAGCTGCGACTTTAGCGCCACCGGCTACCGACTGCCGACGGAGGCGGAGTGGGAAAAGGCGGCCCGCGGCGGACTGAACGGGAAACAGTATGGCTGGGGGGATTTGATTGACCACAGCAAGGCCAACTATACCGGGGATCCGGTTTATGCGGTCGGTGACTCTCCGTACACCAGCCCGGTGGGTTCGTTTGCCCCGAATGGATATGGATTGTATGACATGGCGGGGAATCTATTTGAGTGGTGCGGAGATTGGTATGACAGCGTGTATTATGCAACTTCACCCTCGTCGAATCCCCGAGGGGCTTCGACGGGTTCGTTCCGCGTGTTTCGTGGCGGCAGTTGGCTCTTTGATGCCGGGGTCTGTCGTTCGGCGCTCCGCGTCGGGAGCGTTCCATCGCTCACGTTCTACGACATCGGGTTCCGAGCCGTTCTGCCCGCCAAGCCATGAGTTCCTTCTAGAAAAGGCGGAGCGCACAGATTGTAGGGCGGGGTCCGAGACCCCGCCGATCAGAGGATCGGCCTTGCGCATGCTCCGCGATCTTGGATCGCGGCTACATTGCGATAGACAAGGTGCATAGGAAAAAAGGATAAATGAAATATCGAATCTTCACCTATTCGGTTCCTACCTGTTGTTTTTGGTTGAAAACGTCCCGGGAGTGCCGACCCCCAGCTCGGCGTTCCCGGAAAGGCGTTTTGGATGCGGGAATATTGGGATCGGTTTATCCGCGATGAGAAGCATTATGGTGCCGTGGTGGAATAGTTACACAACAACCCCGTAAAGGCGGGGCTATGCGAAAGTCCGGAGCCGTGGAATTGGTCGAGTGCGGGTTGAAAAACGGAACGATGTTAAACTCGGGGGATGCGCATTCCCTCTCCCGCTTTGCGGGACAAAACAATGATACCCGCCCGGAGCGGGTATCAAAAGGGAACGTTCCGGGCGGTGATTTTATCTCTATCAAGTTTAAGCCACCGGATGGTTGTTTCGAGTTGGCGTATTACCTATATTGCGCGGATGGAAACATCAAATGAACCACTAAGCAGTCAATTTGCGCGGGTGTATGGAAGCCCGGGCGAAGCACCGCGTGTGATGGGATTATTGCGGGCGTTTTGGCCGTTGTTGCTGGTTTGTCTGGTTACGGGGTATCTATTACGCGCTCTGCTTCCCGTTCCCGCATTAAGTCAGTCGCAGGTGGGCATTCTCTTTTTTCTTGTCGCCGTACTGTCCGGAATTCTTTTGGTTTGGGGCGATCGCCGCCTTGGCAACTTTCTTAAAGGGGCTAAGGGCGAGGAGTGGGTTGCGCATGAGCTGGCCTTTCTTTCTTCCGAATATACCGTGTTTAACGGGCTTCACCTCAGTGGCGGCAAAGAGAATTTTGACCATATCGTCATTGGCCCAGCCGGGGTCTTTGTGGTGGAAACCAAAAACTGGAAGGGTTCCGTTGAGTTTCGCGGCGGGAAACTCTACGCCGGGGGCAAGGAGCCTTCGCGACCACCGCTTAAGCAGGTAAAGGCCGCTACTGCCGAACTGATCTCGTGGATGGATGACGCCGGGTGCAGTGATATTCCCGTCCATTCTGTGCTCTGCTTCGTCTCCACGAAGCTTCCCGAGGAAATCATGAACGTCAACGGCGTGGTGATTTGCAATGGACCGCGCCTTGTCAACGTCTTGCAGGAAACGTTTGACGAACCCATTTCGGAAGCCCTGCGTGAGCAGGTGGTGGGTGAACTGATAAAAGTTATGAATGACGAGTGAAACGTGAGGCATGATTTCCCCATCACGCCTCAATCGTCACGAATCACGAAACCGGAGGTCGAAATATGAAAGCACTCGTTCCAATCGCCAGCGGCTGCGAGGAAATGGAAGCCGTTATTATTATCGATACCCTGCGCCGCGCCGACTGGGAAGTCACTGCGGCGGGACTCACCGACGGAACCATCGAAGCGGCCAACGGCGTAAAGCTGGTTCCCGACACGACGTGGGAACAAATCAATCCCGCCGACTTTGATGTCTTGCTTACGCCCGGTGGGTTTGGCGGAACCATGGCGCTGTGCGAGCATGAAGGGGTGCAGCAGGCGCTGCGTGATTTTGATTCTAAAGGAAAATGGATTGGCTCTATCTGCGCCTCACCACTCGCCCTGCATGCCGCCGGAATTCTCGAAGGCAAGCGTTTTACCTGCTACCCCGGCGTCGAAGAAAAGCTACCCGCGAACGTGCAACCCATAAATGAAACCGTCGTGGTCGATGGCCACCTCATCACCAGTCGCGGTCCCGGAACCGCCTTCGAATTCGCCCTCAAGGTCATTGCCGAATGCTCCAGCCCCAACGCGGCGAATGCCGTTCGGCAAGGCTTATTACTGTAGCGCAAATGGATACGCTAATTGTGATCCAACGGATGCAGGGGTGCCCGTCAAATGGGGAATCCTTCAGATGGACTCCTCTACTTTTACATTCATAGGGATTAGAGGTTTCTTTTTTCCCTGAAAAATCGTTGGATAACTCCATTGCAAAACACGGGTGTCCTGATAGGTTTGCGCCCGTTTTAAAATAAAAGGAGTCCTGAAATGATTGAAAAAGGAAGTACATATGTCGTGATGGGTCTGCTCAACACCGATTCCATCGCCTATGCGGCAGGCAAGATGATCGAGGAAATGGGCGGTAACGTGATCTACAGCGTCCAGAGCGAACGCATGAAACGCATCTTTTTCGACCGCAGTCCCGACCTGACCGATGAGGAAAAGGCGGCTATGCGTTTTGAATATTGCGATGTCACCGTCGAGAACGAGGTCCGCAACCTCTTCTCCAAAGTCGGTGAGATTGACGGCGTCCTGCACTCCATCGGATTTGCCAATCCCAAAACCTGTTTAGGCGACAGCATGTATACCCCGGCCTTCGAGGACATTAAGCAAGGCTTCCACATCAGCTGTGCCTCGTTGGCTACCGTCTCGCACTTTGCGCTGGAGAAGATGAAGAAGGGCGGATCGATCGTTACCCTTTCGTTTGAGTCTCAGATCGCCTTCCCATACTACAACTGGATGGGCGTTAACAAAGCGGCACTCGAAGCCCTCGTTCGTGCGCTGGCCCGCGAGTATGGACGCGAGCACGTTCGCGTCAACGCCATCTCCGCCGGTCCGCTGGCCACCAAGGCCGCAAAATCCATTCCGCACTTTGCGCACCTCGCCCGGACCTGGAAAAAGATCAGCCCGCTGCCGTGGGATGTGGTTAACGACAAGAAAGAGGTCGCCTATGCGGTGGTCTTCATGCTCGGCAGTTATTCCAAGAAGATTACCGGCCAGACGATTTACGTCGATGGCGGGGCCAATAACGTCGGCGGCGTACTGCTGCCGCACGAAAAGCCGCTGAGGCGCTCCCCGGCCAAAGCCGCCGGGAAGAAGAAAGCTCCTGCTAAGAAAAAATAAAAAGTGACGAATGAGGCGTGAGGCGTGAACGGGGTTCGCGCCTCACGTTTCACGTACTAAGGACAAAACCATGGGACTGAGTGTAGGCATCGTCGGGCTCCCGAACGTCGGGAAATCCACCATCTTCAATGCGCTAACGCGCGAGCAAAATGCCGAGAGCGCGAACTATCCGTTCTGCACCATCGAGCCGAACAAGGCCGTTGTGCCCGTGCCCGACCTGCGTCTTGCCAAGCTCGCCGAAATTGCGGGATCGAAAAAGATCCTCCCTGCCACGGTCGACTTTGTCGACATTGCCGGCCTCGTGAAAGGCGCTAGCCAAGGGGAAGGTTTGGGGAATAAATTTTTGACGAATATCCGCGAAACCGATGCCCTTCTGCAGGTGATCCGCTGTTTCGACGACGGCAATGTGGTGCATGTCGATGGATCCATCGACCCCATCCGCGACGTCGAGGTGATTGAAGCCGAGCTGATTATTGCCGACTTCCAGATGATGGAAAACCGTGCCGCCCGCGTGCGGAAGCAAGCCCGAACCGACAAAGCCTTCGCCGCCACGCTTCCGCTCTTCGAAGCCTTGCTGGAGCATCTCGGCAGCGGAAAAATGGCCGTCGAATTTGACGACCATGATTCGGAACAAGGCAAAGAGATCTTTAAGGAGATGCAGTTCCTCACCGATAAAAAGGTAATCTACTGTTGCAACGTCGACGAAGATGGACTGCTCGAAGACAACGACTATGTTAAAGGCGTAAAGGCCTATGCCGCCGGACGTGGCGCGGACGTGGTGAAAATTTGCGCCAAGATGGAGGAAGACCTCAACGGCATGTCCGACGAGGAGCGCAACGAATTTCTACGCGAGTACGGTGTACAGGAGAGCGGTCTCGATCAGATCATCCACACGGGATACCACACCCTCGGCCTCGTCAGTTACCTCACGCAAGGACCGAAGGAGACGCGCGCCTGGACCATTCACCAAGGCGACACCGCACCGAAGGCCGCGGGCGTGATCCACTCCGATTTCGAGCGCGGATT
>JAUXGY010000187.1 GCA_030621805.1 Kiritimatiellales bacterium
CCCGACTGCGGAAGTGTTCGAGCACCTCACGAAGGAAGAGCAGCAGATCATCATCGACCGCAAGATTAATTTCTACAACGTCAACGCACTGAAGATCGCGATGGATGTCGGCCTCGGTGGCCGCATTAACACGGTCATGCAAACGGTCTACTTTGAGCTCTCCGGCGTATTGCCCGCCGAGCAGTCCATTAAGTTGATCAAGGACTACGCCAAGAAAGCCTTCGAACGTAAAGGCATGGACATTGTCGAGATGAACTGGAAGGCGATCGACGCTTCCGTGGCCGCCATTGAAAAGGTGGAGATTCCCGCTGCGATCACGAAATCCTACGAGCTTCCGAAGCTGCTGGCCGACGATGCCTCCGATTTCGCCAAGAACGTGATCCTCCCCATCATGCACCAAAAGGGGGACGACATTCCTGTTTCCGCCATGTCGTTCGACGGACTGCTGCCGACCGGCACCAGCAAGCTGGAAAAGCGTTGCATCGGCCCTCGTGTTCCGAAATGGCTGAGCGACAACTGCATCCAGTGCAACCAATGTGTCATGGCCTGCCCGCACTCGGTGATTCGCGCCAAGCAGATTGCGCCGTCCGAACTCGAAAATGCACCGGAATCCTTCAATGTGCTGAAGTCCAAGACCAAGAACGACAAGGATCTTGATTACAAGATCCAAGTCTACATCGAAGACTGCACCGGTTGCGGCGTCTGTGTTGAAACCTGCCCGGCCAAGACCAAGGCGCTCGAATTCACGACGCTTGACGACGAGCGCGAAGTGGGCGAGGTGGAGAACACCTACTATTTCGATGCGCTGCCTGACAACGTGCTCGATGGCGTCAACGTGGCAACCGTGAAAGGCAGCCAGTTCAACAAGCCGCTGTTCGAGTTCTCGGGAGCCTGTGCCGGTTGTGGCGAGACGCCCTACGTCAAGCTGGTGACCCTCGTTTGCGGAGAAAACATGATGGTGGCGAATGCGACCGGTTGTTCCTCCATTTATGGCGGCACCTTCCCGACGGTTCCCTATTGCACGAACAAAGAGGGGCGCGGCCCGGCCTGGGCGAATTCGCTCTTCGAAGACAACGCCGAATACGGGATGGGCTTCCGCCTCGCAGTCGACAACAACCGTGCGTTGCTTCGCCAGTATGCGGCCACATTGCTAGACCTTGGAACCACGGCCGATTTAACCGCTGCTCTGGAAAAGGCACTGGAAATCTGTGTTGATAACGAGCTGGGCGAAGAAGCCCTCGCGGCACAGAACGCCGTGAAGATTCTACTCTCCACTGCGCTCGCCGAAGCTTCCGCAGAAGCCGCGCCGGTGGTTCGTAAGATCATTGAGTTGCAGGACTACTTCATCGATAAGGCCGTCTGGATCTTCGGTGGCGATGGCTGGGCCTACGACATTGGTTACGGCGGTCTCGACCACGTGGTGGCTTCCGGCAAGAATGTGAATATTCTCGTTCTCGATACCGAAGTGTATTCCAATACCGGTGGCCAAGCCTCGAAGGCGACTCCGATTGGTGCGGTGGCCAAGTTTGCCACCAATGGAAAGCGCGCTGGAAAGAAAAACCTTGGCTTCATGGTCATGAGCTACGGCAATGTGTATGTCGCATCGATCTCCATGGGCGCCAACCGTATGCAAACGCAGAAAGCGATCCAGGAAGCGGTGGCCTACGATGGCCCATCGATCATCATGGCCTACTCGCCCTGCATTGCGCACGGTATCGACATGATGAAGACGCAGACCATTGCCAAGAACGCCGTCGAGTGTGGCTACTGGCCGCTCTACCGCTACCATCCGGAAGGCGAAGAGGGCAAGAAATTCACGTGGGATGCCCGGGAGCCGAAAGGCGATTTCCAGGCCTTCATCCGCAACGAACGTCGTTATACGACTTTGCTGAAAACGGCTCCGGACGAGGCTGAAGAGGTCTTCAAGCTGGCCGAGGCCGATGCGAAGAAGCGCTGGCACTTCATGCAGAATGTCGGCGAATTCATGTAGCCGATCATCCTTTTTCCCAATCCGACACGATGGAGACGACTGCGTGAGCGAAGAAAAGAAAGAGACCTTTAAGGCCGGCCGATACAAAGCGCCCAATCTGGAGCGTGCGCTGGGGCAACGATGGGTTGCAGGAGTCATTGTGCTTTGCGCAGGAATGTTGCTGCAGAGCTGTGCAACAAGTTTGGTTCAAGAATCGGGAGCGGAGGCTGAAAAGGTGGATAACGAAGAGTTTTATGCAGAGGGAGCATTAAGCGTCGATCAGGTTAAGCAGGCCTATTTCGATATGATGGAGCGTTTTAACTATCCGATTCCGGATGTCTTGAAGGGCGATGATTTCTGGGTGTGCGATTTTAACCAGGGCAATGTCATGGCGCTGGGAATGGGCGGCATTTTCTGGATCAACGAAAAGGGCGAATACAAGACGTCCGGTGCGGGCAAGTATACGGGCAAGTATAAGGATGAAAAGTTTGGCTACCTGCTCCACGAAATCTATCTCCTGCCAGGGCAGACCTTGCCGGAGCACCGCCACATTGGTGGTGCGGAGGGATATGCCCCCAAGATGGAGGCCTGGCAGGTCCGCTATGGCGAGGTTTACTTTTTCGGTGAATACATGCACGGGGACGAAGTCCTGATGAGTGAGTGGCCGGAGGAAAAGCGTCCGTGGGGCTATGGTGAAGAGTGGTTCAAGTCTAAATACATTGCGAAGCGCGATGCGAAGACGAATCAGATGTATGTCATGGCCGATCCTGAATCCTGGCATGGTCAGGTGGCGGGGAAGAATGGCGCGATTGTGACCGAAGTGGCCACGTATCATAACCATGTCATGTTCAGTAAACCCGGCATGGAGTTCAAGAACACGGGTTCCGAATAAGATCGTAAGCGTCCGATAAATCCCTGTCGCAACGTCTCCTTATAACAATAGGAAAAAGTTGCAGAGTAAACAAAATGGGAAATATTCAATCCAGACCAATCGGTCTATTGCTGGTTTTTTGCCTCGGCGTCTCTATCCCTTCCTTCTCGAAGGAAGAAAAGACCTCTGGAAAGAAGAAAGAGAGAGCCGCCAAGTCTGCGGACTTTAAATGTGGCACGGCGGAATCGCTCCGGCTGGCCATCACTGATCTGATGGCCACCTACGGCAAGCAATACCCGAAAGGACGGACGTTTCTCCAGCGGCTCAAAAAGATCGAGCGCAGCGGCGACGAGGAAGCATTGGCCACCCTGCGGCGCGAGGCCTTGCTGGCCAACCCGCTGATTGATTTCGACCAAATTCTGGTTATTAAACACAAGGGCAACATTAACGCCCGCCTGCCCGCCAACTGGCAGAGTAATTCAAGCATTGGAAAAAACAAGCATGAGAACCAATTGGCGGTCCTGTCGTTGAAGACCGGCCAGCTCAAAAAGATCGTGCAACCTCAAAATCGGGCCTACATCGGCGATGTGGATTTGCACTTTGACGGCAAGCGGATCATGTATTCCTCCGTTGGTGAAAACGGGGCATGGGCCGTGTTTGAGGCGGAGATCGATCCGGCAACCGGGAAGCTTCTGGGCACCCCCCGGCAGGTCACGCCTGACGACTGCCCGGACATCGACTATTATGAATCATGCTATCTTCCCGACGGCCGCATCATCATGGCCTCCAGCAGTGGATTCCAGGGAGTCCCTTGCGTGAGTGGAAACGACATTGTGGCCAACCTGCATCTGATGGATCCGAAAACCGGAAAGATCCGCCGCCTGACCTTCGACCAGGACAGCAACTGGTGCCCGACCGTATTACCCAATGGACGCATTCTTTTCCTGCGGTGGGAATACACCGACTCCGCCCACTATTTCAGCCGCGTGCTCATGAGCATGAACCCGGATGGAACCAACCAGGCCGAATTTTACGGCAGCAACTCCTATTGGCCCAACTCGCTCTTCTATGCCCGGCCTATCCCGGGATCATCCAGCAAGTTTGTCGGCATCGTCACCGGCCACCATGGCGAACGGCGCATGGGCGAGCTCACCCTGTTCGACAACGCCAAGGGGCGCTTCGAAGCCGACGGCGCCATCCAGCGAATTCCAGGGCGCGGCAAAAAAGTCGAGCCGCTCATCAAGGATCAGCTGGTATCGGGTTCCAACCCGCTCTTCCTGCATCCCTGGCCGCTGAGTGAAAATTACCATCTGGTTTCCATGAGCTTCGATAGGAAGCATTTCGGTCTCTACCTCGTCGACACTTTCGACAACGTGGTGAAGATCAAGGATATTCCAGAAGGCTCCCTGCTCGAAGCCATCCCGCTCCGGAAGACCTCTGCGCCGACCATGCTGCCCGACCGTGTGCGGGAAGGCGAAACGGAGGCCACCTTCTATATCCAAGACATCTATTCCGGCCCCGGACTCGCCGGGGTGCCGCGCGGAACCGTCAAGGCGCTGCGGGTGCATAAATACGAATATGCCCCGCGCAAGCGCGGTGGCCACTACATTGTTGGTTTCGAAGGTCCGTGGGACGTGCGCATCGTGCTTGGAACCGTACCTGTGAATGAAGACGGATCCGTTATTTTCAAGGCGCCCGCCAACACGCCGATTGCCTTTCTTCCGCTCGACGGGGACGGAAAAGCGCTCCAGTTGATGCGCTCGTGGACGGTTGGAATGCCCGGCGAAATCGTTTCGTGTGTGGGTTGCCACGAGCCGCAAAACGCCTCGCCGATCAGCCGCCGCACGATGGCCTCGCGCCAGCAGCCCCAGCCGCTTGTCCCGTGGTATGGTGAGCCGCGCGGCTTTAGTTTCGAGCGCGAGGTGCAGCCCGTCCTCGACCAATATTGCGTCGGTTGCCATGAAGGGAAGGAGAACCGGCCCGACTTCCGCCACGGCAAGGATAGC
>JAUXGY010000013.1 GCA_030621805.1 Kiritimatiellales bacterium
GGCGGCAAGAAAGGTTGGGGTGAGATCCAATGAGATAATCGCCTGATTATACCACCCGGGATTCAATGTTCCAGGCCACGAAAAAACAAAGGGAACGCGCTGACCACCCTCCCAATAACTCCCCTTCATACCCCGCCACAGCCCGTTGTTCGACCAGTTGATTGTGGCGCCGCCATTGTCGGAAAAGAAGACCACGATCGTATTTTCGCGCAGCTCCTCTTTTTCGAGAAAGGCCATCCATTCACCCACCTCTTCATCAAGCGATGCCACCATGGCGGCATATTTGCGGCGGCCCTTGTGTTCGATGCCAGCGAAGCGTTCTTCAAGATCGGCGCGGGTATCGAGCGGGGTGTGCGGCGTGGTGTAGGACATATAGAGAAAGAACGGCTTGTCTGCCTCGCGTTCGCGCACCATGCGCATGCCCTCTTCGGTCATGAAGTCGGTCAAATAGGTCCACCCCTCCAGCTCGACACTTTTGCCGTCGCGCAGGAAAATCTGCTCTTTCCCAATCTTCTTTTTCGGGAAGTAGGAGCGGCCACCCCCGATGAGTCCGGTAAAATGATCGAACCCCACCGTTTGCGGATCCAGCCCTAGATGCCACTTCCCCACCGCCTGCGTGCTATAGCCGGCATCGCGCATATGATGCGCCAACGTCACAACTCCTTCCTCATAATGGCTGCTGTTATGTTCGCAATGGGCATATTGCTGATAGCGCCCTGAAACAAGCCCCGCCCGCGACGGGCCGCATACGGCGCCCGAAACATGGCCGTCGGTACAGATGATTCCGCTCGCCGCGAGCCGGTCAATGTTCGGAGTCGGGATATCCTTACAGCCGGTATAGCCGAGATCGCCATAACCCAGGTCGTCGGCCAGAATGATCAGGACGTTGGGTGGATTGGAGGCCGCAAGGCCGCTCAGTGAAAGCGCACATAGGATCGAGATAAAATTGAATCTGTTCATGATGATTTTCCTTTAAGTATCAGGGGAGTTTTGGTTTCAGTTCACGACCCTGCTGATCGACAGGATAGAGGGCGTTTTCAGCTTCGAGCTGGCGCGCCATGGCTTTGATGAGCTGTTGCAGTTTCTCGGGATTTTTCGACGCAAGATCATCCTCTTCGAAGGGATCGATCTTGAGGTTGTAGAGTTGGTGTTTCTCCGCGTTCTTTCCGGTCGGGTCGTAGTCGTAGATGAGTTTCCAATCGCCGGATCGGTAGCTGGTAAAATAGCTGCTGTTGTGCGGGCCGTGCGGAAAGTGCATCAGAAAAACCTCCGGGCGATCAGGGTTGGTTTTCCCTGAGAACTGGCGGGAGAGGTCGTAGCCATCCACCACATGCCCGGAAAGATTCTTTACCCCTGCCAAATTTAGAATAGAGGGATAGAGATCCATGACGGCTCCCAGCTGGGGCTGGATAGCACCATGCGGAATAGACCATTTTTTCTGCCACGGGTTTTTCGGATCGGGCTTGGCCCACGCCGCAATGAAAGGAACGCGCATGCCGCCTTCGTAGCAGGTGCCCTTCTTGCCGCGCAAGGGGGCAGAGGAAGCATGGTTATACTTTGGCCCAAGCGGCGCATCCGAACCATTATCGCCCAGAAAAAAAACAAGCGTATTTCCAGCGACGCCCAGTTTTTCAAGTTGGTCCAGAATATCGCCGAGCGACTTGTCCATGCCTTCTACCAGCGTAGCGTAGGCCTCGGCCCGCTTGCCTTTGTCCGAGCCTGCATAGTGCTCCGCAAAACGCGGGTCGGACTCGAACGGGGCGTGGAGGGCATAGTGCGCCATATAGAGAAAGAAGGGCTTCTTCTGCGCGACGGCCGCCGCGATTTGACCGTTGGCCTCCAGCGTCAGCGCCTCGGTCAGGAAGGTGTCCGTTCCATGGTATTTTTCAAGGCTGGGAACCTGGTGGCGTAGCGGCTTCTTTCCATCTATTCCCTTGTATTTCGGGTGGTTGCCATAGTGGTTTTCACCGTAGTAGCTGCGGGGATGACCCCATGCTGCTCCGCCGATGTTGACATCGAACCCAACATTCAGCGGCTCCGCCCCTTCATAATTGACGGGTCCAAAATGAGCTTTGCCCACATGGATCGTCCGGTAGCCCGCCGCTCCCAACACGCGCGGCAGGGTCATATCCCCTTTTTTAAGCCCTTCCCAGTTCCATTCCGGCGGGCCGTTCTTACCCCGGTTGTTTCCTCCGGGGGCAATCCAGGTGGTGGTTCCATGGCGGGTGGCATTCTGTCCGGTCATGATCGAGGCGCGGGTTGGCGAGCAGACGCTCTGGGCGCAGAAATTATTAAAGCGAATGCCCTGCTTCGCCAGACGTTCCATGTTCGGAGTGCGATACCAGTCGTTGAGCGGATAGCGTTTGGGTTGACCCTCCTCATCCGTCAAAAACGGCACCGAGGTATCCATCACGCCCATGTCGTCCACAAGAAAAACAATCACGTTGGGTTTTTCCGGTTGAGCCAGACTTGCGACGGTAAGTCCGATGCATAAAGCCGTGCTTTTAAAAATTATTTTCATGATTAGGTATCCACCTTCTCTTTCTGTTTTATAACAGCAGGCCACTGCTGAGGAACCTTTTTCAGCGAAATCGTTCCATATTCCCCACCCTCGAAGCGACCTTTATTTCTCTTTCAATGCATAGTCGTTGAATACCGGGCCATTAGTCAGGCAGGCCTCATTTGGTGCGAGATCCACGTATATGAGATCGATGAGGTCGTGCGAGAGCTCGGCGGTCTTAAAGACCGGAAGGATCGGTCCCCCTTGGCGGTTGCGTTCGTATTCAACCCCCTTGACTTCGACAAGGAGCATAAGGGCGGCCAAGCCGCCGTTGTCGCCCACCGCAATTTCCATATCGACGGGTTCTCCGCCCTTCAGCGTAACCCAGTCGCCCACCCCCATTGTGGTGTCGTGCCCAAGAAGATATCGCTTCGATTGGGGATCGTTGGTTCTCCAGAGGGATCCCACAATTTCATCCCAGTTGGAGGGCCAGACATCGGCAAACACGATCTTTTTGTCCAGCCGGACCACTAAAAACTCATCACCCACCCCCCAGAAACGGAAGGTGATATCCTCGGGGTACACAATTTCACCTTTGAAATGGACCATCCAAAATGTTCCAGAACCCGGATCCTCTCCAAAGGCGATCGGAGCTGTGGAGGAAGATGTGGTGGGCAGCATCATGCAGACGGTATAGCGTTTATCAGGTGCTCGGTAGAAGCGCGATAGTGTGGTGGTGTTCCAGTCGCTTTTTAGAAAATTTCTTACCGCTTCCCGATAGGTGTCCTGACCCGCTCCGGTGTAGTTGCCCGATCGCGCTCTCTTAAAATCGTAGTAAACACCTTCCAGATCGTTACCGATGGATTTGGGCGGCCAAATACGGGTGGAATTTGTATCGCCAACTAGATCCTTGATTGAATCAACGGGATCGAGATTATCGGCAAGCATTTTCCCCGGATTACCGGGCTGTAGATCCACCGCTTCAATTAAATCAAGCTCTTCAGTATCGGAAACAATGGGTGCTTGGTGTTCGGGTGACACCTCCTTATCCACATTCATGGGAAGCGGGGGCGGATTAAGCGGTATGGTTGGCGGAGGGTTGATCCTCACGAAGGGTTCTGGAGTTTCTTTTGGAAACCTTTTAATTACAACCCATGCCCCGGCCAGAAAAAACAGTCCAATGTAAATCAGGATGGCCACTCCCACAGCACTTGGCATCCCCTTGATTCTTTCCTTACCTTGCTTCCTTAATTTTTTCCCATCGTTTCCCATCGTCTTTCCTCCAGATTGCCATGCACCACTCTCACCGTGCGAAGGGTACCCCATCAACGGGGTCTCTAACAAAGGGTTTTATGGAAAGAAATAATATGCCAACTCAAATCAGGGAACAGTCGATGCACTCCATTTTATTCCGCCGCCGCTGTCATAAAGTTTCAACATTAAACGTCCCTATTCATAAGGATATTTTTTCGGCTTGGCAGGATTGACCCACCCCTATCAAACCGATAGCTTCCCCGGAAATTCAGACCAAAAATACTATAAAAATGAAAAGAAAACTTCTCCATCTCATGCTTATATGTTGCGCGGCGACCAGCCTTGCGCAGGACATCATCGTTTTTAAAAACGGGGATACTCTTACCGGAAAAATCCTAAAGCAGGACGATGTTCACGTCTACTTTAAATCCGACACCGTTGGCTCCGTCAGCCTACGGATGCAGACTATTTCAGAAATCCAGATAGAGGCCTCCGGCGTTGGCGAAATCGTTATTCCCTCCGACGCCATAGCCCCGCCGGAATCAGCGGCCGAAGTGACACCACAAGATATCGCTCAAACCCCATCCCCTTCTCTGGACGTCATCAAAGAAAAAAGTGCATGGGCAGGTCAGGCCGGGCTGGCTATCGCTATGCGCGAAAAAAGCTATTCCAATGACAGCGGAATCTACCGCGAAGAGCAGTACCAGACCTATCGACTTTACGGAAATGTTAACTGGACGGGTGAAAAAAATAGTCTGGGGTGGAACTGGAACTACCGCTATAGCGCGGACGAAACCAGAATCCGGGACGATTATTTTAATCTTACACAAAAATATAATCATCACCTAAACGGTGGGTATTATGCAGAAGCAAAAACCATGTACCAGCGCGACTATAATCGCCGTATCGATAACGAATTCCTTCAAACAGCCGAACTTGGGAAGCAATGGTTCGAGCGCCCTAAACTTCAATTCTCCACCTCCGTCGGTGGCGGATACCATCAATACGAACGGAGCGTACCCGGGGAAACAACCTACATCAGCGAACCCAAGTTTATCTTCGATGAGTCGCTCCGATGGCAAATGATCAACTCGCTAACCCTGTTCCAGAAGTACACCCATTTGGGTGATCTGGAAAAATACCACTTCGTCTTCAGTAGCGGACTAGAAAACAAGCTGATCCGAAATATTTTTCTACGTCTGGAATATCGCCTCGACCGCGACACGGAAACCACCTACGACGACAAGGGCTACTACGACAAAGCCCTGCTCACCAGCCTCTTTTACGAGTTTTAGAATCTGACGGGCTATTTATGCTCCAGCAGGAAGCTAAGCTTTCGAATCCGAAGATCCCGATATTGAGCCTGCAACTTTTGCAGCAATATTCTCTTGATGCGTTCAAGCTCGGGCATCCAACCGGGGTGGTCAACAAAGACGTGCAGGGAATAATCCTTAATAAAGCCCGGGGAGCTATGCGTTGCAATTTGCGCACCAACGAGCTTGGGCCATGCTGCACGCAGGATCAGGATATTCTCGGACTGCGGTTGCTCCAACCCTTCGACCACATCCTTGAGAATACCATCGATCCGGCGGATATCACGATTGGGTGCGAGTGGCTTTGAAAGATGAAAGCGTGTCTTATCCATCTCCCAGCGGGCTAAATTGGGTCTACTTTTACGAGGCTGTTCCATGGATTGGATTGAGCCATAAACAAAGTTTGATTTGAATTCAAATCATCCCTTTAATCCTTGCCTATGAAAAACGGCCCATACCCCATGAAGTTCACTCCCATCTACAAGAACTATCCGTGGGGTGGATCACGCATTCCCGAAACCTACCATCGCGACCTCCCAGCAGGCACCTACGCCGAATCATGGGAAATCACTGATCGCGACGACGGCATGAGCGTGGTGATCAACGGACCTCTGGAGAACCAAACCCTTCGCGAAGTACTGACAGCCAATCCCTCCGAAACCCTCGGGTCCCGGGTGGAGGGCTCCGCCTTTCCCCTGCTGATCAAGCTCATCGATGCAAAACAGAAGCTCAGCGTTCAAGTCCACCCAGACGATATAGGTGCTATGGAATATGGTGGCGAAGCCAAGAGTGAGGCGTGGTATTTTCTGGGCGACAACCCGGGAAGCATCTATTGCGGACTCAAGGAAGGTATCGCCAAGGCAGACTTCCTCCAAGCCATCAAAAACGGCACCACCGGCGAAACCCTGCGGCGCCTCCCTATAAAAAATGGGGACGTTGTTTTTGTGCGCGGCGGTTCCGTCCACGCCATCGATGCCGGATGCCTTATCCTCGAAGTCCAGCAAAACTCAAACACCACCTACCGCATTCACGACTGGGGACGTATGGGCAACAACGGAAATCCGCGCGAACTGCACATTGAGCAGTCCATCAAGGCGATCAACTGGAACCCGTGCGAAAACCCATTAGCCGAACCCAAACAAATATCCGATTCCGAGGGGTTCCAACGATGGGAATTGCTGCGGTGTGAATATTTTTCCCTAGAAAAACTTTTGCTTTCCGCGCCACGAAAAATCCCTATGACAGGAGAAACCTTCCACGCTTTATTTTGTGCTGAAGGCGAGACTATACTTTCATGGGAAGGAGGCCGTGAAACCCTTAAAGCCGGTGAATCCATTCTCGTTCCCGCCGCCCTCCCCTCCTACATACTCGATGGAAACAGCACCCTCCTGCGCATCTCGGTGTAAGGGTCTGGAGTGAACGAATCCTGAGTAATGTGATTCAGCTATGAGAAAAGCGGCGAATCAGTGGAAGCACCATTAAAAACAATAGCAATGCCGCACCCATGCCATAGAGATCGATCCGCAGATCAGTAATTCCGGCCGTGCGATCGCTCGTCAAAAACTGGAGCGACTCGGTGACGAAAGCAAACAGCAAAACATCAGAACCAACTTTAACAAAATAGGCGGGATGCTGCCGCTCCAGCGCAGCGGAGCAATAGACCAAGAAGCAGAGCGATGCAAACAGAACAAAATGACCACTCCCATGGATTCCACCAACTAGCTCGTTAAAACGATCCATCTGCTGCGTATCTTCAATCTGCTTCACCGCCGGTTTTTCCCCGGCTTTGGCCTCCATCTTTTCCGGAACAGGTTTCGTCCACTCCATCCATGTTTTTTTTGTCCACGCCGACCCGTCCTCAATCCATACGGAGGGCATCATTGCTCCAAAAATGATAGCAAGCGCATTGAGCAAAATCAGCCACTTCAACCTACGGCGATGGAGCCGACAGCGCGGAAAATAATAAATGGCGCTAGCAAGCCACGCTCCAACAAACAGCACCCGCCACCAGATAAACGAGGATCGGATGCGTACTGGTTGCACTGCGATCTGCTCAAATTCCGCCGATCCTTCGGTCCCGGACTGCTGCAGGATCACCACCACACGGGCGGCGTTGGGTTGGATTTCGAATTCATCCCAATGCCCTTCCCAATCCTTGGAACCCCGCTCACCCACCAGTCCGTGGGGACCGGAAATCCACTTGTTGTTCGCGTCATACTGCGCCAAAAGAACACGCGCGCACTGCCATGAATCTTTGCCAACCACCACACCGGTCACCTTGATGCGCGCAGATATACGGAGGGTTTGATAATCTGCTCCTCCAACCAACGGAAAATCAAGGCGTGCCCGTTTCCCCGCTTTTGGAACCCGCAATATAAAAAGACCCATGGATTCGGATACAGCACCGTGGAGATTCGTTCCGTCAGCCAGCGACGGCGATTCCAGCAACATGGGACCTGCCGCTTCGTAGCGATCGTATAGCGACCAAAAAGCAATGGTTGCCGCTAACATTACCAAGGCCGGCAGTCGAGTTTTTAGCTTTAGTTTCCAGATATTCATCGGTCAGAAAAACTATCACGAATTACAGTAATGTCTGCCCCATTATTGACATTTTACCTCGCACCCGAACCCAAAGCATCTCTTGCATATTCTTTATTTTTAATGGCGTTTCCTTTTATAAAATATAATTGCTGTTTTACCTGTTAAATAATATTGACTTACGGGCCATATAGAACTACAAAGGTTCTCTTGTTTGTATTATATAGTGGATTTGGGAGGGTCTCACTTATGAAACATCTACTTGTTGTTGCCGCACTGATTTTATCCTCATTAGCTACCCGCGCAGAGTTATTCACGTTCTATGCGATCACATCAAACGACTCGAGTGGCCATGCCCAGTTTGTCGGTGAGACGCAGCTCTATATGGATGTAACCCTGCTGGAAATGGGTCAGGTTAGCCTCGTCTTTAAGAACGACGGTCTTGAAGACTCCGTCGTTACCCGTATCTACTTTGACTTTATGCCGGAATTAAACCTGGGACTTGTCGCGATTAATGAAGGGGACGGGGTTGATTTCAAAGCAACTCCAGTGAATCCCAAAAACCTGCCGGCCGGACGCGGACTGGAGAGCATCTTTATTTCCGATCTGGGCGTCGCCGCCAATAATCCCTCTCCAAAAAACGGGATCAATCCCAACGATAACCTCGAACTCATTATGAGTTATGACGATTCCTACGATATTTTTAGTGCTCTCGGGAATGAGGATCTGCGGGTCGGCCTCCATGTCCAAAGTTTTGAGGGAGGGAATAGCGAAAGCTTCGTCAACGTGATTCCAGAACCAGGAACCCTGCCCCTGCTCTGCCTTGGGAGTCTCGCTCTGCGCTGGATACGGATCAAAAAATCGAGAAAGGGCAAAAAGGGTGATACCTTCACGCCATACCTGACAGAAAATGAATCGACTCCGTTGCAATGGGTTGAAATCAAATCAAATCATACTCGACGCGACATGCCTCACACCCGATGCGAAGCTGCGATGCGTAAAGGGTTCTCCTAGAAACTTGACCCTCGCCAATGGAGTTTCTGGGCGAGGACGGAGAAGTAGCTATGATTCTGTAGCTGCAAGAACTTGACCTGATGCGGGCTGCGGCAGATTTCAATTCGCCCTCCCCGTTCCACTTTAAACTCGTCCTGTCCATCGATGGAGAGGATGAGCTCCTTGGCCGCATTCACTACTTCAATTTCGATCAGACTGGTGTTGGGCACCACCAGCGGCCGCGAACCGAGTGTGTGCGGACAAATCACATTGATGCCAAATCCGGAAACACCCGGATGAAGAATGGGGCCACCCGCAGAAAGGGAATGACCCGTACTACCGGTTGGTGTAGAAACCATCATTCCATCACACATGAAAGAACCGACCGATTCGCCATCAATCGACAATTTGAGCGTGACGATGCGCGACGATGCGCCCCAGCCCAACACCATATCGTTCAGCGAAGACTTTCCCCCTGCCAGGGTTCCGTCTTTAAAAATTCGGCATTCAGCCACATCGCGCTCCGATATCTTACAGCTTTGGTTCGCGATAGCATCCAGCGCCGACGACATTTCCGTATCGCCCACACTGGTAAGAAAACCAAGACTCCCCAGATTGATTCCCATGATCGGAATCCCGGAGCCATGGAGCGCACGGGCGGTGTAGAGTACGGTCCCGTCACCTCCAAGAGCAAGCGCAACATCCACCTGCGTTGCGAACGATTCAACCGGAAGGTACTCCGCTCCGAGGGTCTCGGCCATAGCCGTATCCTCGGCATAAAGTTTAAATCCGTGCCCCTCCGCCAAGCGACAAAGTTCAGCCAAGACCCCTTCCGCTCGCGGCCGTTTCGTGTTCACTATAACGCCAATCTTTTTCATGCCGAAAGAATAGGACATCGTGCGCGCAAGACAAGCCCTACTCTTCCCGAACCTTTACCTTGCCTTTGAAGATACATGGATAAATACCATGTAATACCAAATTAACCTGAGTCGTATTTATCCCTCGCTCGTTCGCTCTGCTCACTAAAGACGCAGAGACCGCAGAGATAAATAGCTAGAACCTCTGCGTTCTCAGCGCCTCTGCGAGGAATAATCTTAGTCAGCTTAATTCCGTATAAACCAACACGAGCAGCTTGCCAAGAGGTACGGAAAGACTGCGCTCAATGAGGTGTTTCAATGCCAAATTACTAAAGCCGTAGATCCCGCCACACCCTATTTCTGAGCCGCCTTAAAAGTGGCATATGGGCTGGAGAAGGAAGTGCCTTGGTAGCTTTTTCCTTCAAAATTGATAAAGGCGGGTTCGTATTGTTCAACAAAGTCCCCGTAGTTAGACTGAGTCCATGTCTCGCCCGCCGGATTCAACCCCCCAACAGCGATCACGGAATCATAGCCCGCCGGATAGATCGGAGTTCCCGTGGGTTCGTTTCCAGCCGAGGCATAAAGCGTCATTCCGTTTTGTGCGGCATAGTCCATGGCAGCTTCCATGAAAGCACTGCTGGTATCGGAGCCCCAGCTCATGTTGATAATTTTAACGCCGGAAAGGGCGGCATACTCGAGTGCGCGCATAATGGTGTCGGAGCTCGTCATTCCATTTTCATCAAAGGTACGGACCGCCAGCACCGGCACCCCGGTTTCGGCAGCATCCGCACCCAGCGGGGTGATCGCTCCCGCCGCAACCATCGCCGTCATGGTACCATGTCCCGTCGGATCGCTCATCGGCTCGGAAGGGCTCAATGCGTTATAGGTTCCGCGGATGAACGGCAGGTCGGTATACTTTGGGTCGAGGCCGGAATCGAACACCGCCACGGCGGTTTCGCCCGGCTGAAGATGCAGGTTGATTCCCGATCCGGATCCGGAAAAAGAAATGGCCTCGTTTCCAATCTGCTCAAACGCAAGATTGGGTTCCGTGACCCCGACACCTTTATGTGCCTTCGCAATTTCCATGGCCTCCTCCACCGACAGGCCCTCGTTGAGTTTAATGCGATAGATGCCGGGCGGATCGATCACCTCGATCACCGTCCCTCCAAGCTTCTTGAGCAGAGCCTTTAGATCATCGAGATTCGAGTCCTTGCCAAAGCCCACCATGATTTCGCCGCGGACATATTTCCGCCCGTCCTTTCCTTCAACAATATCGAGCACCTTCCGTTTTTTTTTAAGCGGTTGGGCGGCGGAAGGACCCGCATCAGAATAAATACGAATCGATGAAATTTGGTAGAGCTCTCCGAGCGGACTGTCGACCTTGCGCCACCCCAATAGATAACTGTGAGGACTAACGAGCTGACCGATCAGGCGATCGACTTTCGTGTTTTCCCACTCCCCCGACACCCGATTGAGTTCTAGCGCCGGATCAATCAATACCTCCACGCCGCGCTGTTCGAAGAGCCGCAACACCTTCGAGAGCGGTGCGCCCTCGCTCTCCAGCCATGCCCGGTCGCCCTCCAATCGCAACGTGGCTGACAATGCCAGTAGCGGACAGAGCAAAAATAATGTGGCAAGGTAACTTTTCATGACCCGAAGATAACGTTCAAGCGCGGAAAAACAATGCAAATACAGGAATCTTGAATACCAGCATGATCGGAAACCAAGGATCTCTTGACGCTAGGCCCTCTTCTTCTTCATACTGCTCGCCATGAATTTAGATCATGAAACGCCGCCGGATACCGCCCCCCTTCCCCATAAAAAGATGTCGTCGATAGGTAGCTATATCGCCACTGCGGCCATGTTTCTTGTCGTGGTTTTCCTATGGCGCGACCTTGCACGCACAAAGGATGTGCAACTTGATCTGACGGAACAAAACGACCGATTGCGCAAGGAAATCTCAACAACACAAGATGAATTGGATTCCTTTAAGAGGGGTGACTTTGAAACCCGTGTAAAAAAAGAAAATACCGAAGCGGTACCTGCAAAACCCAAGCCCGTTGAAGAGCCGGAAACACTACGATTACAGACTCCGTCCATTAGCCAAACCGCGACCGGTTTGGTTACCCGCCTAACCTTTCAATCCACCCTTCCCAGTCCGCCTGCTTTGATCGCCATCGTGGTGCGGTTACCGGGTGATTCAGAAGCCATTATCCAGAGTTTCAGCCCGGTCAATAAATCGGCCTACACCAACGTAAAGGCCCGCGTGGACGGGAGCGGAAAGTTTGCCATCTTCCAAGGAAACCCGACCGCTCTTAACGCACTGCAATTTGACTTGGCGATTTCTGAACCCGTCACCGCCACGGTACGCGGATCAAAGGGAATCAAAGCGTTCGAAATCGACATCGCCCCCGATGCTTCCAAGGTTCGGAAACTTTAGGCTGATTCCCAACGACAGGGACAAGGCCTATTTGTTGAACGGATTGTGGCAGTCGTAGCAGTTGGCTTGGTTACCAAAGCGATCATGGACCGGTGGCCAGAAATCCTGATGCAACAATACATTATTCCCCTCTTCGTGGCAGACCACGCAACCCTCGCCCGCCGTGGCATCGGTATGACAACCGTAGCAGTGGTTTTCACTCCACCTTCCGCGATGGGACCGAGGGCTGGCCTGAGAGTGGCACGATTGGCAGGAATCCTCTTCATGGCAAATGATGCAACGCTGCCGATCCCATGCAGCCTCAATCCCGTGTGTCCTTAGCCGCCACATGTTGTTGTGCGTCATGGGCTGCATGACGCTGTGGCACTGATTGCAGGAATCCTCCGCGTGGCAGACGCTACAGGCGGCATCGACCTGCATGCCAAACATACCGTGCCGCTTCATCCAAAAACGATCGTGGTTGGGCGGCTCCTGATTCCGATCCATATCAACGTGGCACAGCAGGCAATCCTGCCCCGAGTCGTGCGCGGCATCGCGGATTTTCACGATATCGTCGCGCTGTAACTTGGGCACGGTGGTCAAGTTCTCGGACAGAAGGGATCCGTGGCATTCCTGGCATTTTCCCGCCAACGCCTCGGTATGAACAAAAATTTGTTTACGCGGCGGTTTAGGCTCAATCTTTCTATCCCTCAGCACTTCACCGAGTTTTCCCTCATGGCAGTAGCCACAGGTGGCCGGTCTGATCTCTTTCTCCTCGGTCTCGTCATGGCAGTCGATGCAGGTTTCGTGGGAAAGCACTGCGAATGCCGGTTCGCCAAGGTCGCCATGGCACTCATCGCAATCCATTTCATTGTCCGTGACATGGACATAGTGGCTGAACTTCAATTGATATTTATCCTCGTCGCATCCAGCCAGCAACACGAGAACCGCACCGGAAAACAGGGATATGATTATGCGATTCATTTTCATAACCGTACCTCGAATGATGTGCGGATCCGGTAGCCGTGATCGTCTTCGTCGCTGTTGTCCTCAATTTCGCCGGAGATCCTCAGCGCCAGATTTTTGTTGATGTTCCACTTGCCGCGCAGGAAGTAGGTGAATGCATAAGGGGAAACTTCAATGCGGGTGCCATCCTCGCCGACGATGGTCGAGCCGCCATCGGCGGTGAGTGAAAAGTCGGAGAACTGGAAGTAGGTGTAGTCGAGATAGGCGGCACCGAGGGATACTTCCCAAATCCTGCGGTAGCGGTAGCGGATGTCGCCACTGACGCCGAAGAAGCGGTCCTCGTCCTCAACGTCCCAGTATTCCAGCGCGATGGATGCGTTGAATGCATCGAACGGCTCGTAGATGAAGTTCAGGTCATAGCGTTCATAGCCCCGGTTCGTGTAGTTGGATTCATCCGGATAGCGTAGCATCGCGCCCGGCGAAAGATAGAACGTAGGCAGAATCTGGGTGGTGAAGCGCCCATAGGCCGTGGTGTAGGGTTCTTGGTCGCCTAAAACCTGTACGAGAGGCGAATAAGCCCGTGTGTCGGCATCGAACTCCCCCCACCGACGCATGCCCAAAACCGCATCGAATACCTTTTCGGAGAGCGACATGTAGTAGAAATCGAGGCC
>JAUXGY010000035.1 GCA_030621805.1 Kiritimatiellales bacterium
CATAGTAACACCTTTGCCCCTTCAGGACTTCTCGTTCACATTAAAAAGTACGGAAAAAGTATCCGTTTCAAACATCCGAACAATCTTCAATTCTGTAAAAGCGGGGTATATTCTCACATTCTAGATTAATGGAAAGTTTTTAAACCCGAATACACCGGATTTTGTCCCAAAACAATTAATTAATACACAGTATAAATAGATACACGGACGATTCTCTGACCCTTATCAGCCTTTTCGCAAAATTCAGCTTCAAAATCGAATCCCATTCAAATCCACTACGAAAGGGTTGAACTCACCTCGTGAATCGAGGATAAACAACGCCTGTTTTTTTTAACCTCTGGATCCATTATGACCGAAGAAACCAAAACCAACTTTATCCACGATATTATCGACGCCGACCTCGCCTCCGGCAAGCGCACGGAAATCGTCACCCGCTTCCCGCCCGAACCCAATGGCTATCTGCACATTGGTCACGCCAAGGCCATCTGCCTCGACTTCGGCACCGCCGAAAAATACAACGGCACCTGCCACCTGCGCTTCGACGACACCAACCCCGCTGCCGAAGACGAAGAATATGTCCAGGCCATTCAGGCCGACATTAAATGGCTCGGCTTCGACTGGGGCGAAAACCTTTTCTGGGCCTCCAACTATTTCGGCACCATGCACACCTACGCCGTCGAGCTCATTAAAAAAGGAAAGGCCTACGTCTGCCAGCTTCCGCAGGCCGACTTCAAAAACTACCGCGGCATCCCCACCGAGCCCGGCAAAGAACCGCCCGGACGCGAAAACTCCATCGAGGAAAATATCGCGCTCTTTGAGAAGATGAAAAACGGCGGTTTCGACGACGGTGCCTGCGTCCTCCGCGCCCGGATCGACATGGCCTCACCCAACCTCCACCTGCGCGACCCCGCCCTCTACCGCATCAAACGCGCCCACCACCACAACACCGGCGACCAATGGTGCACCTATCCCATGTATGACTTCGCCCACAGCATCGAAGACTCCATCGAAGGCGTCACCCACTCCATGTGCACCCTCGAATTCGAAGTCCACCGACCGCTCTACGACTGGATTCTCCAAACCCTGGACGTTTTCCAGCCCCAGCAGATCGAATTCTCGCGCCTGAATTTAACGTACACCGTCATGAGCAAGCGCAAGCTCCTCGAACTCGTACAGGAAAACCTTGTCAACGGCTGGGACGATCCCCGCATGCCCACCCTCTGCGGCATGCGCCGCCGCGGCTTCACCGCCGCCGCCATCCGCAAACTCTGCGGCATCGTCGGGGCCACCAAAGTCGAAAGCATCTCCGAAATCGAGCTGCTCGAAAGCTGCGTCCGCGACGACCTCAACGAAACTTCCCCCCGCGCCATGGCCGTGCTCGACCCCATCAAAGTCATCATCGAAAACTATCCAACCGACCTCGTCGAAACCTTCGAGCTACCCAACCTCCCAAAGAAAGAAGAACTCGGCACCCGCACCGTCCCCTTCAGTCGCGAGCTATGGATCGAACGGAACGACTACATCGACGTACCGCCCAACAACAAATTTAAAGGCTTCTTCGTCGGCCGCGAAGTCCGCCTACGCGGCGCCTACCTCGCCACCTGCACAAGCGTCGAAAAAGATGCCGACAACAACGTCGGCTCCATCACCTGCACCTACGACCCCGAAAGCAAAGGCGGCAGTGCCCCCGACGGACGCAAAGTCAAAGGCACCATCCACTGGGTTTCCGCCAACCACTGCGTCGATGCCGAGATCCGCAACTACGACCGTCTCTTCTCCGCCGAAAACCCGCTGGCCGACAAAGACGCCGACTTTAAAACCCTCATTAACCCCGATGCCCTGCAAATCACCGCCGCCAAGCTCGAGCCCGACCTCGCACAGGCAAAGCCCGGCAACCGCTTCCAGTTCGAGCGCGTCGGCTACTTCTGCGCCGACCTCGACCACACATCCGAGAAGCCCATCTTCAACCGCACCCTCACGCTGCGGGCGCCCCGGAAGGTTTAAAAAAAGTTCGTAGTTCCGCCTTTAGGCGGCCAATCCGCAGAGTCACCTGAAGGCGGAACTACATACCATTTCAGCGGCGCCCTACCAACTCACCAAAATAAGTAGCGCAAGCGTCCCGCTTGCTTGTCGCGGAGAACCTGAACAGACGCACCGAGCGTACGCAACGCGATGAGGCATCGCGTCTACATTCCGCGCCGCCACGTGCCGCAGGCAACCCGACTGCCCCGCCGCACGGAGCAAATGGCTTTACGAACGTGCTGGGCGTGATCAATGGTTCTGAAGATATTCCAGCACCATACCTCGCTCTTTTTAGCGTTATGAATACGGAGTCTAAATATACTTATCACTAAGTTGTGTTTTGTCTTTGAGCGCCCGAAGCTCTTGGCATAAGCTGTTTTTTTATTTGTATCAACTGAAGAAAGGGGTATTGATGAACATTGTAGTATGCATCAAACAGGTGCCCGATTCAGACAAGGTTACGATCGATCGCGAGACGAACCGTCTGAACCGCGCAGGAGTTCCGAGCATTATAAATCCGTTCGACGAGAACGCGCTTGAAATGGCGCTGCAACTCAAGGACAAGCATGGCGGAAAAGTCACCGTGATTTCCATGGGGCCGCCGCAGGCCGAGCAAGCGCTTCGAACGGCTCTCTCGCATGGCGCGGATGAGGCGATTCTGGTATCCGACCGCAAGTTTGGCGGAGCCGACACGTGGGCCACGTCTTATACCATCAGCCTCGCCATCAAAAAGCTCGAAGACGTCGACCTGATCCTCTTCGGCAAGCAGGCGATCGATGGTGACACCGCGCAGGTTGGCCCCGGCGTGGCGCACTTCCTCGACATCCCGATGCTCACCTACGCCCAAGGCGTGGAAGTGACCGGCGAGACCTTTAAGGTAAACAAGGTGACCGAGGACGGCTATGAAATCTGGGATATCGACAAACCCGCCGCCCTCACCGTCGTAAAGGAAGCCAACGAACTGCGCATGCCGTCGCTCAAGAAAAAAATGGCCGCCAAGAAGGCCGAGATCCCCTGCTGGGGCTACGACGAGCTCAACCCCATCGACGAAAACATTGGCCTGAGCGGATCGCCCACCAAGGTGAGCAAGATCTTCGCGCCGCCGGTCAAGCTGAACAAGGAAATCCTCTCCGGCGAACCGTCCGACATGATTGCCGAATTGATCAAGAAGCTGAAGGAGCAACACGTACTATGAGCACAACAAAAGAACTTTGGGTCTATGCGGAACAACGCGATGGCAAGATCGCCGGCGTGGTACAGGAACTCCTCAGCCAAGGCCAGATTCTGGCCGACAAGGCGGGTTTCACCTTGGCAGCAGTTCTTCCGTCCGCCAACGGCGCGGAACTCTGTCAGGAACTCTATAACTTCGGAGCCAAGAAGGTGTATACCATCGACGATCCGAAGCTTGCCGACTACCAGAACGACTACTATGCCCGCGCAGTTGCCCAGCTGATTAATGAGAAGAAGCCGGAAATCGTACTCTACGGTGCCACGACCATCGGTCGCAGCCTTGCCCCGACCGTCGCCGTGATGGTTGACGCCGGCCTCACCGCCGACTGCACCGAACTCGACTTTGATGTGGAAGCGGGCAACCTGCTTCAAACCCGCCCGGCATTTGGCGGCAACATCATGGCCACGATCATCTGCCCCGACCACCGTCCGCAGATGTCCACCGTCCGCTCCAACGTCTTTAAGAAGACCAAGCTTTCCGACAACGAAGCGGGCGAGCAGGTTGAATATTCAGTCGACCTCTCCGGCGTTCCGGAACGCATGCGGCGCATTGAAGCAGTACATGAAGCCGACACCAACAGCATCGACCTCAATGCCGCGCAGTTTATCGTTTCCGGTGGGCGCGGGGTCGGAAAACCCGAAAACTTTAAGGTCATCTACGACCTCGCCTCCGAGCTCGGCGCGGCAGTCGGCGCCTCGCGCGCCACGGTCGATGCCGGCTGGATCTCACACCACCACCAAGTGGGACAAACCGGTAAGACCGTCTGCCCGGTGATCTACATTGCCTGCGGCATCTCCGGCGCCATCCAGCATCTGGCCGGCATGCAGAGCTCCGACATGATCATTGCCATTAACAAGGATCCCGACGCGCCGATCTTCGACATCGCCGACTTCGGACTTATTGGCGACCTACACGAGATCGTTCCAGAATTCAAAAAGCAAATCGCGGCCTTCAAAGCATAATTCAAGCATTAAAAACCAAGGAGAAAGTCATGGGAAATATTAACTGGGGAATCACCGAAGAACAGCAGGAAATCGTCGACCTGATCGACGACTTCGGCAAGGAGCGCATTGTTCCTGTACGTGCGGAACTCGACGAAAAGGGAATCTTCCCGGCGGATATTCTCAAGGAACTCGCGCAGATGGATTTGATGGGCCTCTACATCCCCGAGGAATACGGTGGGTTCGGCGCGGACCATATGGGCTTCACGCTGGCGATTGAAACGATGTCCAAATACTGCATCGGTGTATCCGTCTCCTTTGCGGCCAATGCTCTGGGTGCCGACCCAATCCTCATTGGTGGTTCCGACGAGCAGAAAAAGAAATTCCTCTCCCCCCTGGCCTCCGGCGAAAAGTGGGCCGCCTTCGGCCTGACCGAAGCCAATGCGGGCTCCGATGCAGGCGGAATCCAAACCACCGCCGTCAAGAAGGGCGACAAGTATGTCCTCAACGGCACCAAGCAGTGGATCACCAATGGCGGAGAAGCCGACATCTACACCGTCTTTGCCGTCACCAACAAAGCCAAAGGCTCCCGCGGCGTCTCCTGCTTCATCGTTGAAAAGGATACCCCCGGATTCTCCTTCGGAAAGAAGGAAGACAAGCTCGGCATCCGCGCTTCCTGCACCCGCGAACTCGTTTTCGAGGACTGCGAAGTTCCTGCGGAAAATATGATTGGTCGCGAAGGCATGGGCTTCCTGCTCGCCATGAAAACTTTCGATGTTTCCCGCCCCGGAATTGCCGCGCAGGGCGTCGGTCTGGCACAGGGCGCGCTCGACGAGGCCGTCAAATATGCCAAGGTCCGCAAACAGTTCGGTAAGCCGATCATTGCCAACCAAGGTCTACTCTGGATGCTTGCCGAAATGTCCACCAAGGTCGAAACCGCGCGGGCCATCACCTATGCCGCCTGCCGCTCCCTCGATGCCGGCGTGAAGAATATTTCCAAGGTTTCCGCCATGTGCAAATATTATGCGGGCGACGTGGCCATGTCCGTCACCACCGATGCCGTCCAAGTATTCGGCGGCTACGGATTCATGAAGGAGTATCCCGTCGAAAAGATGATGCGCGATGCCAAGATCCTACAGATCTACGAAGGCACCAACCAGATCCAGCGCGACATCGTAGGCAACTCCCTCGTTAAGGAATACGCCTCGGTCTAACGTAATCTATTGGAGGGTCGCAGGCCTCTGCGACTCAGGCAGAGAGGCGCTGGTGACTATCGTCCCCTGTCCCTCCAGCAAACCCCGTCCTCACCGACGGGGTTTTTATTTTGTTGGAAGAGTACGGCTTTGCTTTGCGCTTTTGAGCCGCGCATTCCACAGCGCGAGCTGGCCAAACAGAGAAATGCCGACTGCATCGAACAGCAGATCATAGACATCGAAGGTTCGGGATGCCATCCCGAGCTGGGAAATCTCTTCGGTAAAGACGATCAGATACGCGAACAGACTGCCGACCAGCAAGCGCCATCGGACGAAAGGAACCGTTCGGCAGCAGAGGGCGCCATTCAGAAAAAACGCGAGAAGCCCCATCAGAACCATGTGGCCCACCTTATCGCCAAAAGGAACCCATCCGGCCGCAGCAAACATCCGCGAGGCCATCCCTCGGTTAGCCAGAACCACAATGCCTGACAGCAACAGAACATACCCCACAACGGCCCAGCAATAGGGACGACTCACTCGGGGCATGTTTTTATTCTCATTGTGTTCAGAGCCGACACACCGCTTGGTTAAGTATACAACTCGGCGTCCTGCTCGGAAAACTCGCGCGATTTTTCCTGCATGCCTTTCGCGATGACTTCCTCTTCGGAGAGCCCTTGCGCGGCGGCGTATTGGCGGACATCCTCAGAGATGCGCATGGAGCAAAACTTCGGCCCGCACATACTGCAGAAGTGCGAGGTCTTGGCATCCTCGGTCGGCAAGGTGGCATCGTGGTAGGCGATGGCGGTTTCGGGATCGAGCGATAGGTTGAACTGATCCTGCCAGCGAAATTCGAAGCGCGCTTTGCTCATGGCGTTGTCGCGTGCCTGTGCGCCGGGGAAGCCTTTGGCAATGTCAGCCGCGTGCGCGGCAATCTTGTAGGTAATGACCCCGTGCTTAACATCGTCCTTGTTCGGCAAGCCGAGGTGCTCTTTCGGCGTGACGTAGCAGAGCATCGCGCAGCCATACCAACCAATGTTAGCCGCACCCATCCCGCTGGTAATGTGGTCGTAGCCCGGCGCAATATCGGTGACCAGCGGCCCCAGCGTATAGAACGGAGCTTCGTGGCAGGCCTCGAGTTCCCAGTCCATATTGTCCTTGATGCCTTGCAGCGGAACGTGGCCAGGACCTTCGATCATCACCTGCACATCGTGCTTCCACGCAATCAGCGTCTGTTCGCCGAGGGTTTCAAGTTCGCCGAGTTGGGCTTCGTCGTTGGCGTCGGCAAGTGCGCCGGGGCGCATGCCGTCGCCAAGCGAAAGGGCCACGTCGTACTGCTTGCAGATTTCGCAGATTTCCTCGAAGTGCGTATAGAGGAAGCTTTCCTCATGATGGGAGACGCACCATTTGGCCATGATCGATCCGCCGCGGCTAACAATCCCGCAGGCCCGTTGAGCGGTCATGGGGACATAGCGAAGACGCACGCCGGAGTGGATGGTGAAATAGTCAACGCCCTGTTCGGCCTGTTCGATGAGTGTTTCGCGGAACAGCTCCCAGGTCAGCGCTTCGGGAGCATCACCCACCTTCATCAGAGCTTGGTAGATCGGAACCGTACCAACAGGCACTGGGCAGTTTCGAAGGTTCCACTCGCGAGTGTCGTGAATATTCTCGCCGGTCGAGAGATCCATGATCGTGTCGGAGCCCCACAGCGTGGCCCACTGTACCTTTTCGACCTCTTCGCCAATGCTCGACGACAGCGCCGAGTTACCTATGTTGCCGTTGATTTTCACGAGGAAGTTGCGGCCAATAATCATCGGTTCGGCTTCGGGATGGTTGACGTTGCACGGAATGATTGCGCGGCCTTCGGCAACTTCCTTGCGCACGAATTCGGGCGTGATGAAATCGGGAATGTTCGCGCCCCAGGATTGACCGGGATGCTGGTGGTTCGGGTGGCGCATACCGGCGGTCTGCGCCTGAGTCAGCAGACCGATTTCATGCTCGGACTTGCAGTAGACTTTCTTGAAGGCTTCCTGCCGTCCCATGTTTTCGCGAATGGCCGCGAATTCCATTTCGGGCGTAACGATCCCTTTCCGGGCATAGTGCATTTGCGAAACATTCTTGCCGGGTGCGGCGCGGCGGACGGGACGGTCGAGCCCTTGGAAAGGAATGCGGTTCGTGTCCTGCCCTTCCCCGTCATCGCCCGTCTGGAACCCGCGCGACGTATAAGCTTCGGTGTCGGCGCGTTCTTCGATCCAGTTGGTCCGCAGCGCGGGCAATCCCTTTTCAAGATCGAGTTCATACTTTGGGTCGGTCATCGGGCCGCTAGTATCGTAGGCCATAACCGATGCATTTTCCGCGGTCGAGCCGTCGGTTTTATGGGTATCGTCCAGCCGGATTTCGCGCATCGGAACACGGATATCGGGGCGGCTTCCGGTCACATAGACCTTGCGAGAATTGGGATAGTGGGTTCCGTAGTCATCGTATGCGTGCTTTTCCTGAATCATGTTTTTCTTCCTTTCAGTCAGAACGTGATGCGTAACGAGTAATGCGTGACTTAAACACCTTACGTATTACGAATTACGTATTAATCCTTTTCCAATGAGGAACCTGATCAAGAGCATGGGCGGCGGGATTCGCTTCCCTACGCCGGCATTATCCGAACAGGTTCGAAGGGTTTGTCTCAGTCCCGGCACCCGCCGCAGACACCCCTAGCGTCAATTCGGGCAATCTACGCGCATCGGCCCGCGAGTCAACCTCAAACACGATGTTGACCATGTTTATCATCATTTACTTGTTTCTATCGGTTTACAACGTGCCCACCCGTGGCTACTATCCGCCCCCATTGAACCCTTTGGAGAATTTACCATGGATTGGAAAACCCTGAGCGACCGCGTATTGAACGACGGAGCAATCACCAAAACCGAAGCGCTGGCCATTTTGGAGTCGTCCGACGACGAGCTGCTGGATGTGCTTCAGAATGCCTACCGCATCCGCAAAAAATATTTTGGGAATAAGGTGTCGCTCCATCTATTGCGCAACGTGAAAAGCGGTAAATGCCCCGAGGACTGTGCGTTCTGTTCGCAATCCACATCCGCGATCAACGAAGTTGAGCGCTATGACTTTCAAACCGTAGAAAGCATCGTCAAGGGTGCGCAGGCCGCCGTTGATCGTCAGGCCAAACGTTACTGCGTGGTATCGAGCACCCGCGCCCCCTCCCCTAACGAGCTAGAAACTATTTGCGAGGCCGCCGTCCAGATTAAGCAGAAGCACCCCTCCCTCGAAATCTGTTCATCGCTCGGTCTGCTGACCGAAGAAAAAGCCATACGCCTGAAAATATCCGGCGTCGACCGCTTCAACCACAACCTCGAAACGTCGGAAAACTATTTCCCGGAAGTCGTCACGACCCACGACTTCGAAGATCGCGTGAACACCGCCAAGATCATTAAGAAAGTGGGGCTCGACCTCTGCTCCGGCGGGCTCTTCGGCATGGGGGAATCCCTGCAGGATCGCGTTGACCTCATCTTTGCCCTCGCCGATCTCGACGTCGACTCCGTGCCGATCAACTTTCTCGATCCACGTCCGGGAACCGAATTTGAAGGGCAGGCCAACCCCCTCTCCCCCAACGACTGTCTGCGGGGGCTGGCTATGGCACGTTTTTCCATGCCCGCCACCGAGGTACGCATTGCCGGCGGGCGCGAAACCACCCTGCGCGGCCTTCAGCCGCTCGCCCTCTACCCCGCCAACTCCATGTTTACCGCGGGCTATCTCACCACCGGCGGACAGGATTATGAAACCGACAAGCGCATGATCGAAGACGCCGGGTTTGTTATTCAGAAGGCTTGAGGCTTGAGGCCAGAGGTATGGAATGAATTTTTGGAAAAAATTCAAAACCCCCATCATTGCGTTGGCCCCGATGGAGGACGTGACTGACACGGTCCTGCGCGAGCTACTGCTTGGCCTCGCCGACCCCGGTTGCCTACATGTGGTCATGACCGAGTTTGTCTCGACCGATGGGCTGCTGCATAAGAAGGGTCGCCACCGAGTTGTCCACCGTCTGCGTGTCACCGACGAAGAACGCCGGTTGCTGAAAGAAAAGAACGTCAAGATTGTGGCGCAAATCTGGGGCAACACCCCGGAAAACTACCAACAGGTCATCCGCGAGATTACTGAAGAGATGGAGTTCGACGGGATCGACATTAACATGGGCTGCCCGGTTCCGAAGGTCGTGCGGCGCGGTTGCTGCTCCGGCCTGATTGGCAATCCAACGTTAGCGAAGGAAATCATCCTCGCCTCAAAGGAAGCCACCCCTTTACCGATCTCCGTCAAAACACGTATCGGTCTGAAATCGATCGCTACCGAGGAATGGATCGGCCACGTGCTTGAAACCAAGCCAGCCGCCCTCATCATTCACGGTCGAATGCAAAAACAGATGTCGGAGGGACTCGCGGACTGGGGTGAAATTTCCAAAGCGGCGCGGTTACGGGATCAACTGGGTCTCGACCTACCTGTGCTTGGGAACGGCGACCTCCAATCCGTGGAAGAAGCGCGCTCCAAATGCGCCGAGTTTCAGCTGGATGGAGCGATGATCGGCCGCGGTATCTTTAATAATCCGTGGATCTTCATGGACGAGCAACGCGACCGCACCCGCGAGGAAAAGCTGGAGCTGCTCTGGAAACATACCGAGCTCTTCGACCGCGTGTGGGGCGACACCAAAAACTTCCACATCCTGCGACGCTACTACTCGATCTATTCCAAAGGCTTCCCCGGAGCCGCCGCCCTGCGCACCCGGCTCATGCAAACCGAAAAGTCGGATCGTAGCCATGTCGTTCTGTGAGCCAGGGA
>JAUXGY010000256.1 GCA_030621805.1 Kiritimatiellales bacterium
CATAATGAAGTGGGTCATATCGAGATGCTTTGGAATATTGCTTGCGGGTGCCGTCTTTGCGGGCGAGGTGTCCAGAGACGGCTATCGCGACTTTTCAAGTGCGGACGGCCGCAACATACACGGGCGGATCGTCAAATACGACGCGCAGCGAAAAAAACTGTTTTTCGAACGCGATAACAAGAAACAGATGTGGATCGCCCCCGCCGCGTTTTGCCCGGAAGATCAGGACTATATCAAGGAGTGGATTGCTGCGGATCAGTTTCTTTCAGAATCCAAGCTGAAGATTTCCATTGAGAAAAAGTCGAATTCAGACGCTGCATCGGAGAGGCACACACAACCGGATTCAAACGACCTAAACGCCAGAGCGAGGGGAGTCTTGGAAATCCTTTCCGAGCTTGAGTATGTTGGCTATGAATTAACCATGGACAACCGGACGGGAGCTGCACTGGAGAGAGTGCGGGTTGAGTATCGATGCTTGGTTGAGAGAAGAGGTTTCAACGGGCATTCGGATGACGTAGCGTGGCTTTCGGGAAAACTTGAAGTGGGAGGTTCTGCGGGGAAGGGAAAGAATTCGTACAAAACGCCATCGATCTGTTTGGAGATGGCCTATGAGGTTCGAGAGGAACACACCGCCACTAGAAACGATAGATCGACCGTGCGGGAAAAACTGTGGACAGATGATGTTTGTGGGGTTTGGTTTAAAGTGTATGGGCCGTCGGTGGATGGGGTTCAGGTTGTTCGCGAGATTTGTCTCCCTTCCGATTTCTCCCGAACACACAGTTGGTCCAGTGCAGAAGGGGAAACAACAAATTCTGCAAGGGAGCCTTTTTCTTCCGGTCTGCAGGGGGTGCAGGAGTCCGCGCAGGAATATGACGAAAAGTGGAGTAAGTTGAAAAAGGAGCTGCGGGATAAAAATCCATCCAACAACGTACGCCAACGGAAAAAGTATATCACATGTGTAAAAGAACTTAGCATTTTCTATGATGTTCAATACGATGAGGGTGGGGAGTATTCACAGGATATTGCTAGGTTCTACATGACAAGCAAAGAGTATGAATCCGCTCTGGAGTGGTGTGAGAAGAGTCTTCAAAAAGGGAATTTGAATGTACATAGAGATCTTTCGAAGCTGTACGCTTCGGGGAATTCAAGAACCTTTGATGGAGCCAAGGCGATAGAACATGCCCTTATTGTTTTGGAAGATCAGGAGAAGAAGGATCCTCTTTGTCTGATGGAGCTTGCGAGTGCATATGCCCGTGATGGCCAGTTTAAAATGGCGATAAAAACCCAGAAGCAAGCGATCGAAAGATGGCGAAAAACCAGAGGGTATGGCACCTCCTATGAAACGCAGCTTAAAGAGCGGTTGGAGCTCTATAAAAGCGGGAAGCCTTTCACGATGTAGGGTGTTTGAATCGTATCGCGGCGTATGAATAAATTATACCAACTCATCCAGGAGTGGGGACGGCGTTCTCTGGGGGATATCCTTGCGGAGCAGTTCCGGCGCTTCAAGGTCTGGTGGCTGAAGACCCCGCCCAATCCTTGGCCGGAGGAACTGGACGAGGCGGTGGCTCGGAACGATTCCAAAATGATCTGCCCCCGGTGCTCTACGCTCCAGAGCGACCGGGCGTGGTTTTGCCCCATGCGGCGCGGCGGTCGAGCCATATAACAACACGATGCCCTTTCTGTATATTTTCTCAACGGGAGAGATGTTGCGCGCGGGAACGGGATCTCGGTTGAAGAAATCGCCCTTGATCGTGGTCGGTTTCCTTTTGGTGGGGTTGACGCAGTACCTGTTCTTTGCGCCGCTCTTCCTCTATCGGTTCATCCGAAATTGGTATCGCCCGGCGAATAAGGGGCAAGGGGGTGGCGGAGAAAATGAACCGCCTCCATCACCATTAGAATAAGGTGGGTTCGTTGTAGGAGGGATCGCCGATCCAGCCGTCTGTCGCAAAGTCAGGCCGAGCAAGATCTTCGCGAACGGCAAAATGGGGGAAGCCCGATGTCGCGAACCAAATTACCGGGAACAACGTGCTGCTTAAGGTCAGGGCACCCGAGCTCGGTTCGAATGTTCCTGAGAAAGGCGACCATTCCGAAGGCCCTTGATTTGGCCTGGTATACGGCAAGGCGTTGCAGCGCCCGCTGGGAAGCAAATCCGGATTCAGGAAGTGCCTGATGAAGCAACAGCGCAGTATCCAGCAGCTCCCTAATGCCCTCTTCCTCCTCGCCATTTTTTATCCGCTGCCACGTGGCGTTCAGTCGGGGGGGATAAAAGGCCAGTTCATAACTGGTCTGGAGCCTTTCACGCGCGGTCATAGTTTTTCTCCTGTCGCCCACATCTCTAGATCGTTCCGTAGGTTTGCAAGGTTTTCAAGCACGAGGGCATCGGTATTGAACGGGGGCGGTAGACGGCGAACCGCCGACTCGGCATCCAAAAAGGAAATCGGGGATTGCGAACACAGATATTGGATATCTCCCTGATCGATTTCGTCGTAGCGGATCAACTTGCTTGCAATAAGCTCCGGCACCGAAGCTGTTTTGATCGTAAGCTTTTCTCCCTGCCAAAGGGTCATACCGCTTTCCGCCGAAGGCTTTGGAAGACAGAGCCTCAATGCTTGGATCCACTCAATATGATTTGATGAAGTCTGCTCGTCGGGATTGACCGGTATTCCCGCACGCTCGGCCGCCTGCACAAGATCGGCATATGCGGCATCGGAGTAGGGACCGGCAACGTCGATGTCCAGACTGGTTCGATCAGGTTCATCCAGCAGAATACAGACCGCGCTTCCATAGATATAGAGCATGGCAGGCTGGTTCAACCTGCCATCGATTCCCTCCAGATAGGCAATTAATTCGCTCTTGTTCATGTCGGACAATATAACGAACTTGGCCTGCTTAGACAAGTTTCGTGAAACTGAATTGGCCTGCTACTCCATCAGGATTAAGAGTCGGACTGGAATCATCGTCGCTCTTTATCAGAGCCGCCCCCGCCCTGCGCCCCGTGGAAGAGTGGTATTCGCAGGAGGAATGCTACACTTCATGCAGAATCACAGAAGGGGTCAGAGTACCAGAGTCAGCGCAAGTGATATTTCATAAAAAGGTTCAGGCATGGCGGGATGGTCTCCGCTGAGGAGCGGTTTTTTCCGGTTTATCATTTGCGCGGATTGACAGACCGAGACGCCTTGATTTGACGGAAGGATTTGTGGTGGCACGCCGGGCTTTAATGACCCGCCCGCTGCAGACTGGCATGACGAGCTATCGCCTCTCTCTTCGGAGCCGTATCAGAGTACCTTTGAGCAGTGTCCTCCCCGATCGCGGGGGAGCGGGTCGGCCCGGCAGCATTCTGACCCAAGCCATCGCTGTTGCGTGGCAGTCCGTGAAAGCCATCCGGGCGTTCCGCCGTTAAATCTTCTTCTCTGTTGTCGAGGTGCGACTATTTCTGAGCGGGAAGCAGTAGCTCTATCTCATATATCTCCTGAATCATGTTGCGCCATTGTCCCAGCGGGTTTTCGGACGCGAAGGCGGTTTCGACGGCTTTGGCTTTGACCCATTTGTCGAGTAGTTTCGGCCAGAGCTGGAGGTAGTATTCGCGGAGTTCATCCATCGTTGCCCCGGACTGTAGTTCGGGAGGAACATAGGCTTCGCCGGTGCGCATGAGCCGCATGGCGATGCGCAGAAAACGCCGGGCCATTCCAAAGTCGGCATGTTGTCCGCCGGCGCTTCTTCGTCGATGGTCTTCAAGCAGATCAGCCGGGCCATGCAGACCGAGGTGATT
>JAUXGY010000186.1 GCA_030621805.1 Kiritimatiellales bacterium
GATCACCTCGGACAGCCGAGTCGGCCTATCCGATATCCAGTTGCAGGTTGGAGCCTCCTCCGGGATGGGGAACTGGCTTGGTGAGGGGGTTGTTGTCAACTTCGGGGAAATGCCGGGACTTAACGAAGTGACGGGTGTTCTGGGTTCCGGTCAGACGATCGGAAATGATCTTGAGGGAACGTTCTACGACTTTAAGCGGAATCGGCGAGGGAACTACACGGGTGCGGGGAACGGCACTTACAAGGAAAAGATGCGGCTTTTCATGCACCGTGACTGGCAGCGTTCCGTGTTGTCGGATTTCTATCGGTCTCCTCGTAAAATCTATACCACCATGATTGTGGTTCCTCCGTGCTCATCGGCGGTTGCTCCAACGGCCTTTGGAGAAGATGAGGCAATGGGCTGCTACTGGATGATCCATTATAAGGGGGCACTAGTGCATGGCGATGATCTTGTTTTTCGTTTTTGGGGGAGTGGGGATGAGGTTTTAGCGGTTCGGGTGGATGGAGAAATGGTATTGGCGGCCTGTTGGGATACGGTTCAGATGGAGACGGTGGGAGATCTTTGGCAAACCCATTCTGCTCAATCGCGCCGATACTACATGGGCAACAACAGGGCGGTTGTGGGTGACTGGATCACGCTCAAGGCGGGGGTTCCGCGTGAAATGGAAGTCTTGCTGGGCGACAATGGGGGCGAAGCTTGCGCGATGTTGGCCGTCGAGGTGAAGGGGGTGGAGTATGAGCGCAACCGCCAAGGGGGGGCGATCCTCCCGGCTTTTAAAACGGCGCCGCCGACCCATGCTCTATTGGATGTCATCTATAAGGATCTCCCGGCTGGAGAAATATGCCTGACCAACGGACCGATTTTTTGCGACTACTGATAAGGACGAGAATGAAACGCAGTATTTTGTGGATGGTGATTTTTGCAGGCGGCCTTTCATCCGGTGTCGAAGCACGCACCTGGGTCTTGGTGGATGGCCGGAAATTGGAGGCGGAGTTTATGCATGTGATGGGAAGCAAGGTCGTGCTAAAGAATACGTTGGGCGGAACAGTGAAGGTAAAATTACCCCTTCTTTCTCCCGAAGATCGGGTTTTTATTGAATTGGAAAATCCTCCTCAGCTTGAAATTTCATTTCGAAGAAAATCCGAGAAGAAGAAAATTTCAACCCGTTTTACGACAAAGCTGCTGCCGAAAATTCAAATCAATATGTTCGGGGCGCGGATCAAACAGAAAAGTACCGGCTTCTACGGCCACGAACTGTACGTTGAACTCTTTGTGATCGGGAAAGAGCGGGCCGGTGATCGATTCATCCTGCTTGACCGGCAGGCTGGGACATTCTTTCTTTCTCAAAAAAAGAAACGCTCCCACGAATTCTGGGGAGGGAAAGTGGAGCTGGACGAATATGAAATTTTCTATGTTTCTCGTCCCCGGGGAAAGAAATATGCCGGACATCTGATTGTGGTAACCGATGCCCGCGGGAAAATGATCGCCAGCCAGACCACCCACGGCTGGCTACTTGAAAATATAGGCAACCTGAAGAAGATGCCGGTTGGCGGGTATATGGATAAAGCCTGCATGCGTACTTTTCCCACCCGTCCTAAGCCCTGTCGATATTGAAGTTCTGATGGGATTCTCGATTCCTGAACTATCCATTTGAGCATTTCCTCCGATTTCCGTACATTCGCCCTTCATTTAGAAAGGTGGACGCATGGATACAAAAGTTGTTGCACTCGCAAACCAGAAGGGCGGGGTGGGAAAGACCACCACCGCAATTAATTTCTCAGCCTGTTTGGCGGAAAAACGAAAAAAGATTCTGCTCGTTGATCTTGATCCGCAGGCGAACGCCACCAGTGGGATCGGCCTTGAAAAGGGGGCGAGTTCAAGTATTTTCCCGGCCTTGCTGGGCGAGGTCGATGGGGTCAGTCTGATTCAAAAAACGGGCATTAAGAATCTCGATATTATTCCCTCCGAACTCGACCTTGCTGGTGCGGAAATCGCCATTGCCCGTCGTGATGACTATCTCCACCGCCTTAGAGAGGCGATGGAGCCGATTGTTGATTCCGGGATCTACGACTTTATCGTGCTCGACTGTCCACCATCGCTGGGCATCCTCTTTATGAACGCGCTCAATATTGCCGACGAAGTCATTATTCCGCTGCAATGCGAATACCTCGCACTCGAAGGCCTCGGTGTTATGGTCGACATCGTTAACCAGATCCGTGATGCAGGAAACCCGCGCCTGCATATTAGTGGCATTCTTATGACGATGTATAATGTCAGCACCAACCTCTCGCAGCAGGTTGTGCAGGAGGTCGTAAAACATTTTGGAGACCGGGTGTTCGAAACACTCATTCCGCGCAACGTGCGCCTGAGCGAAGCCCCGAGCTATGGCAAGCCGATCATCACGTACGATCCATACTGTGTCGGATCAGCGGCCTATAGGAATCTTGCCAAGGAATTCCTCAAGCGGCAGAAGCAGCACGAGGCCGAGGTGGCCGACGAGGAGCTTCCAACCCTTTCCAGTGTTGTCCCGCCCGTCGAATCTTCAGAAGAAAATGACTTGCCCGTTTCCGGGTAAGAATCTACCTTCCCTATCTTTTAGGAGGAATGGCTGAGTGGTTGAAGGCGCGCGATTCGAAATCGTGTGGGCAGAAATGTCTCGGGGGTTCGAATCCCTCTTCCTCCGCCATTTTAAATCCACGGATTCCTCCGATTCTGCGGATTTCTTTATTCGCTGAACCGAGAGAGAGATGAGAGCCTTGGCTCGAAGCGAGGCTGGAACGAAGCGACAGCCCCGAAGGGCAACCCGCTAGGCGTAGCAACCCCTCTTCCTCCTCCGCCATCTTCTTTCGATCCGGCGCAGGTGCTAATCGGGGAATCTGGCTAATTTCTTTTCCAAACAGTCGGTATGGTAGGTGTACAGAGCCAGAACCTCATCATCGCTTTTCGACTCCAGCCAGACCACGCGTTTTTCCATGGGCCATTTGCGAACTTCATAAAGGGGACAGTCTTTGGGGTTCTCGCCAACCGGACACCGTAGAATGCGTCCATGCATTCCCATGCGTGCTTCTTCGATTGTTGGTTCTTGTTGCTTCATGACAATCCCTTGTGATCTATAGGTAATTCTATCCAATTTTCTTTTATTGTCAATGGATGTTAGCTCCTTGCACTCGGCGCGCGCTTGAGTACTCTACCCTCAGTTAAGAAGGACTGGAGCAGTATTGTTCTTCAATCAGTAGCAACTTTTTGAATAAAAGGTGTAGTGCGGGGCTCTCTGCTTGCAGAGGGCACGCCCCCTTCGGGAGGCACGCACTACACCCTCAAGGTGAAAAAATCACAGGGTGGCTAATGGTTCAGGGATTGTTTGTTTAACCGACAGGAGTGGATATGAAGGCGCATGTTGCGAGTTTAATAAATGCAGTGGTTTTGATTGGGTTGGGTTGTTGGGGATATTTGGGGTCGGAGACCCCGTCGAAAACGGCGCTGATTCCAGTGGTTTTCGGAGCGGCGATTCTCTCCCTCTATAAGGGGATTAAAAAAGAGAACAAGATCGTGGCTCATATCGCGGTGCTTTTGACGCTGCTGATCCTGGGCGGTTTGGTGAAGCCGTTGACGGCGGCCATCGGACGGGGTGACGGCATGGCGATTATGCGGGTTTCGGTGATGCTGATCACTACGGTTGTTGCGTTGGGTGCTTTTATCAAAAGTTTTGTTGATGTGCGTCGTGCGAGAAAGCGGGCCGGTCAGGAGAGCGTTTAGCCACGAAGAATTAAAGATCACGAATAGAAATAAAAAAGTCCGAGGCGAAGGGTCGTGTGTTCTATTGAAGCAGATCGTATTGAACGATGGCTCGTGACGGGACTCTGGGGGGGGGCGAAGGACAGTTTTTTGCTTTATCTATGATCTATTTTAATGGGTTCGTGCCTTTTTCTTGTCTTGTAACATACGGTTTATGAGCGAGTTGTGGGTGTAGTTAAAATTAAACAAAAAAAACGGTTGCGGGAAAAATGAATGTGCGTACTATTCGCCGTCCTGTTCACAACGGATCTGCCGCATTTGAGGCGATCGTTTGACAGCACGTCGCAGAAAGAGCGGCCATGATTTTTGTTCTTTTTCAGGTGACTGAAAATAATTTGATTTTCGGGTTGCGCGATTTAAATGGATCGCTACTATGACCCGCCTTGTTCAAAACAGTCGGTCGTTGAAACACACGATGCAGGCCGAGCAAGTGCCGCTCTTCGGAGCTGCGAAAACTGATCTTTGATACACAGAAAAAAAGTTAAACTTGGGGGTTGCGCGATTCTTTTTTGTCGCTACTATGACCCGCCTTGTTTGAAATAAAACCATCGTTTCGGCGGTCGTTTATTTCGGGCAGGGAATCTAGGAAAACTTTTTTACGAAAAAGCGGTTGACTTCATCAGCATGTCTGATAAGTTACTCGCCGCTTCAACGGAAAAGCCGCTGATATTTAGCGTCCGAAAGTTGAAGCATTTTTGTTCTTTGAAAACTGAATGACTCATAAAATAACGAAAGCATTACTTCGAATCAGAAGTGGTGCGGTTTGTTAAAGCCAATTGCTTTTAAACTGTTAAAAGCATTCTGATCTGCCTTTTGGTAGATCGAGTTTTAAAATTCGAAAGAAATAGGATCAACCCATTTTATATTTAATGGAGAGTTTGATCCTGGCTCAGAACGAACGTTGGCGGCGTGGATTAGGCATGCAAGTCGAGCGGGATTCTATTTTTTCAATTCTTCGGAAGAGAAGTTTTAGATGAGAGCGGCGAACGGGTGAGTAATATATGGGTAATTTGCCTCAAAGCTCGGGATAGCTATCGGAAACGATAGGTAATA